>JALZEM010000098.1 GCA_030862005.1 Actinomycetota bacterium
CGGGCGAGGCGTTCGAGGAGGCGGGCGGGAAGCGCGAGCGCGGCCTGCTCCTGCTCGGCGCTCCGGGTACGGGCAAGACGATGCTCTCGAAAGGGATCGCAACCAACTTCAACGCCCCGTTCCTCTCCATCCCGGGGTCGGGATTTGCGCAGACGTTCATCGGGATGGACGTCGTGATCGTGCGCTATCTCGCGCACAAGGCGAAGCGTCTGGCGCGGAAGTGGGGCGGCCAGTGCATCGTCTTCATCGACGAGATCGACGCCGTTGGGCGGCGCCGCTCCGCGCTTCAAGGCGCGCCGGGGTCGATGACAACGGGGATGCCGAGCATCCACGACTACTGCTTCTACGGCCCGTGGGGCGCGCTCAACCCGACGGGAGACCTACTTACCGAGACGAGGGAGTGGCGGGAGCGGCTCTTCGCGGCCCGGGCCGATGCGCCCGCTCCGTCGCCATACGGCCGGCTGGGCGGCGTACTGAATCAGATGATGCCCGGGATGTTCGGCGGCGGAGGCCAGCTCGCGCTCAACCAGCTCCTCATCGTCATGGACGGAATCGGCGACCCGCCGTTCTGGCGTCGGTTCTGGACGAACCGGATCAACACGTTCCTGGATGCGACGTACATCGTCCCGCAGCGGATCGGCCGCGTCCCGCTCAGGCTGCCGAGGCCGCGTCCGCGAGACGAGCAGATCTTCTTCATCGGCGCGACGAACGTCCCGATCGAGGTGCTCGACCCGGCGTTGACCCGGCCGGGCCGGATGGGCCGCCATGTCTGGTTTCGGACGCCCACGAAGGAGGACCGGAGAGACATCTTCGACCTCTATCTCGGGAAGGTGGCCCACGATCCCGAGCTCGACACGCCGAAGCGGCGAGACGAGATCGCACGCGTCACCAACGGCTACTCCCCGGCGATGATCGAGCAGGTCTGCTCGATGGCGTTGACGCACGCGCACCACGAGGGGACGAGGGCGTTCGGGTGGGAGCATCTCCTGGAGGCGATGACGACGGTGGAGACGGGGACGGCGGTCAACATCGAGTACGTCCCCGAGGAGACGAAGGCGGTCGCCATTCACGAGGCCGGTCACGCCGCAGCGGGCCACGCCTACATGAAGCGGACGGAATCCACCCGGCTCTCGATTCGCATGCGCTCCGGCTCGCTCGGCCACCACATGGCGCAGGAGAAGGAGGAGCGGTTCAGCTGGTGGCGGAGCGAGCTCATGGGCGCGCTGATCCGGACACTCGGCGCGATGGCGGCGGAGCGCGTTTTCTACGGGGAGAACTCGGACGGCGTCGGCGGCGACGTTCAGCACGCGACCGTCCGAGCGGCCGCGATGGTCGGCGCCTCGGCGATGGCGCCCGAGCGCGTGAGCCTGAACGGCTCGTTCAAGCGCGCGGAGGACGAAGAGGCCGCGCGCGAGCGCATCATGAAGCGTTTCGAGACGATCGGAGTGCAGATCCTGAACCGCACGGGTTCGAGCGACGCCTTCCACCACGATCCGATTGCGACGGTTTTGAACGACCGCGACAAGCGCGCGCTGGCGGCCCAGCTCCTGGGCCAGGCCTACGTCACGGCGCACAACTTCATCGCGGCCAACAAGCACGCGATCGAGCGGATCGCCGATGTCGTCGTCGAGAAGCGCGAGATCTATGGCGACGAGCTCCTCGAGCTTCTCGACGACGCGGGGCTCGTCGTTCCCGAGCTCGACCTGCGCGACGAGGCGGCATGGCCGAAGCTGTAAACGAGCCTCGGGAGCCGTCAGCCGCTCGCGAGCGCCGGCGGCGTCATGGCCGGCGCTTCGTCATCGCGTACATCGTGCTCGCGACGGCTCTCGCGGTCGCGGCGGTGGCGTTCGTCTCGCTTCTGACCCGTCCGGAGCCGGAGCCGCCGCCGCAGCGACCGCTCTTCGGCCAGTTCCGTCCGACCGCCGGCGGGCTCGACGGCGCGAACCAGATCGCAAGCTTTGTCGGCGACCGTTACCGGCTCCCGAGCGGCAAGCAGATGGTCCTCATCGTCGCCGGCCGGCTCGAGATTCAGGACACGCCGATTCCCGCGATCGCGATCCAGGAGGCCGGGGGAACGGACGGAGACGAGACGCAGGTTTTGCCGGCCGAGAACACGCTCGTCTACTCGCTGTGTGGGTCTGGAAAGGCCTGTGCGATCGCCGAGGGAAAGCCTACGGCCGCGCGCGGCCTGCTCGTGCGCCGGGAGGCGCTCGAGCTCGCGCTCTACACGTTCGCCTATCTCGACGAGTTCGATTCCGTCGCCGCCTTCCTTCCGCCTCCGCGCGGGCAAGACGTCCCGCGCGTCGTCTTCTTCAGGCGCAACGACCTCGAAGGAGCGCTCGACGCCGACGTTCGCGCCGGCCTCATCGAGGGCCACGCGCCCCTTCCCGGCGACATCACCTCGATCGAGGGCCTGGCGATCGACGAGCTCGTCATCCCGCGGCTCTTCTCCTTTACGTTCCAGCAGCTGCAGGATGGACGTCCCATCCTCGTGCTTCAGCCGCTCGCATCGGGCGGATGACGGGTGAGGCCCGCGAGGCGCTCGAGCGCGCCCGCGCGCGCCTCGACCGCCTCGAGCTCTACCCGCGGCCGGTGAGGATCGACCGTGTCCGCATCCTCACACTCCCCATCGTCTTCAGGCTGCCGCGCATGCGCCGATATGCCGGCTATGCGCTCTGGCGGACGATCCTGCTCCGGCGCGCGCCCGGTCGCGGGGCGACGGACGACCTGATCACGCACGAGCTCTGCCATATCTGGCAGATGCAGAACCGACCGCTGCACGTGCTGCTCAAGTTCCTGACGACGCGCTACCGCGAGAACCCGTACGAACGCGAAGCCCGCCGGGCGGTCGAGGAGACACGCGTGCGTTAGAACGACTTGGGCCGGGCATCCTCTTCACACGCAAAGCGAAGGAGGAGTTCGTGGACGTCAATCCGCGCCCTGACGAAGCGACCGATCCGATGTCCGAGGGCGACATCGATGATCCCGACGAGGTGGACACCGAGGAGCGGGAGGCGGACGACGAGGACACGCCTGAGCCGTAGCGGCACGATCTCTTCCGCCGTTTGCCCACATCCCGCGGGGGTAGCACCCCCTCAGTAGTGCAGCGGTTTCAACTTGTACTGGCGCTCGTCGCGCTCTCGATCGCCGCGCCGGTTCCTGCCCTCGCGCAGGAGGACTCCAGCATCGCGCGTGCCGTCGAGGCGCTCAGGAGTCAGAGCGTCTACGTCGATCCGGCAGCCGACGCCGAGGTCGACGCCGAACGGCTGGCCGAGCGGATCCGGGAGGCCGACGCGGGTCCCATGTACATCGCCGTCCTCCCGGCCGAGGCGGCCGACGAGGTCGGGGGCGACACGCGCGAGGTGTTGACGGGGATTGCGAGCGGTCTTCGGCGCAACGGGACCTATGCCGCCGTGGTCGGCCGGTCGTTACGAGCCGGCGCCACCGAGGGAACCCTCCCGGAGGGCGTCGCGCCGCGAACAGCCGCCGAAGTGGTCGCTGCGCACCAGGGCGGCTCGGTCGAGGTGCTGCTCGAGGATTTCATCGTCCGGATCGGTGAGGCGAAGGAGCGCGAGGCGAGGGGCGGCCGCGACGAAGGGTCCGGCATCGCGCGGATCATCGTTCCGCTCCTAGCGGTCGGCGGAATCGGATTCTTCCTTTTCCGCAGACAGCGGCGCAGGCAGCAGCTCGACGCCGATTTCGCAGAGGTGAAGGCGACGGCACAGGAGGATCTGCTCGCGCTCGCGGACGACATCCGGGGGCTCGACCTCGACGTCGAGATGCCGGGGGTCGATGAGCAGGCGAAGGCGGACTACGGCCGCGCCGTGGTGATGTACGAGCGTGCGGACGGCGTGCTGGACCGCGCGCGACGCCCGGAGGACCTTGAAACGTTCAGTGCCGCGATCGAGGAAGGGCGATGGGCCATGGCGTCCGCGAAGGCCCGACTCGAGGGGCGCGAGCCGCCTGGGCGGCGCCCGCCCTGCTTCTTCGACCCGCGGCACGGCCCTTCGGACCGCGATGTCGAGTGGTCGCCGCCGTGGGGTGAGCCGCGGCTCGTCCCTGCATGTGAGGCGGACGCGCAGATGGTCGAGCGCGGTCTCGAGCCGCGCGCGCGCGAGGTGACTGTCGGCGGCGAGCGAACGCCGTACTGGAACGCGGGGCCGGCCTACGCGCCGTGGGCCGGTGGATTCTTCAGCCCGTTCGGCGGCCTGTTCCCGGGCATCCTCATCGGCTCGATGCTCGGAGGCGTGTTTTCGGCGCCGGTCGCCTACGGCGGCGGCCACGAGCAGGTCGACTCGGGCGACGGCGACTTCGGCGGGGGAGACTTCGGCGGGGGAGACTTCGGCGGAGGAGACTTTGGCGGCGGCGACTTCGGCGGCGGCGACTTCTAGTTTCCGCGTCCCCGCGCGCACCAACGTAGGCCGGATCGGTCCCGCCTCGCAGCGGGCCGCCTCTGCGACCGTAGAATCCCCGCGTGCCTCGGTTCCCGGACGCCCTGAACGAGCAGATCGCGCGCGAGTTCGCGGCGTCGCAGCAGTACGTCGCGATCGCCGTCTACTTCGACCAGGAGACGCTCCCGCAACTTGCGGCGCACTTCTACCGCCAGGCGGTGGAGGAGCGAAATCACGCGATGATGATCGTCCAGTACCTCCTTGACGCAGGCGAGTCGGTGGAGGTTCCGGGCGTCGCCGTGCCACGCACGCAGTTCGCGGACGTCGTGGCCCCGGTCGCGCTCGCGCTCGAGCAGGAGCGGACGGTGACCGACCAGATCGTCGAACTCGCGCGGCTCGCGCGCGACGAGGGAGATCTCGTCGGCGAGCAATTCCTCCACTGGTTCCTGCAGGAGCAGCGCGAGGAGGTCTCGAGCATGTCCGACCTCCTCGCAGTCGTCGAACGGGCGAACGCATCGAACATGCTCCTCGCCGAGGAATATCTCGTCCGGAGCGCCGTGGGAGATCAGGGCGTCGCAGCGGGCTCGCCGCCCGCAGCCGGCGGAGCACTCTAGCCCCCGTTCTAGGCGGGACCGGGGACGACGTGCGGGCGCACGATCCGCCAGGCGCCGACCGAAACCCACCAGAGCGCGAGCCCGAGGCCTAGCGCGACGGTCAAGTTCACGGCGAATCCCATCACCCCGACGAGCACGGCCGCCGCCCAGCTCGGAGCTCCGCGGAGATCGCGCAAGAGCCCTATATGGAGGACGCCCGCAGCGGCCAGCAACGCGGCGAGGATCGGCAGCGGAAAGGCGGGGAGGACGGCGGCGAGTCCTGCGCCCATCCCGAGAGCGGCCGCGAGGATCGCGACGCCCATGACGAGCGGCGCACCGGCGGTTCGCGCGCCGAACGAGTAGTGCGCCGTGAGCCCACCGGCTCCGTGGCAGACAGGCATTCCGCCGATCGACCCCGCGAACAGGTTCGCGAAGCCGTACGTCGTCGCGAGGCCGCCGGGACGAACGTGTTCGGCGCGCTCGCCGAAGTACACGCGCGCGGCATCCGAGGTGGCGAGGCACGAGTTCGCGAACGAGAGCGGCACCTGGGGGACCACGAGCACGGTGAACGCGAGCACGAACGTCGCAGCGTCAAGCGACGGCAGCGCGAGCGCCGAGGGGCCGAGCACGACGTGGTCGCCGGCCGCGAGAACCATGGCCGCCAGGCCCGCGGCGACGAGCACGAGCGAGATCCCGAATGGTTTGAACATGACGGCGAGCGTCGCCGCCGCGAGCGCGAGAACAACGGCCCACGTCGGTGGAAGCGCGTACTCGGCGAACGCAGCGGGCGGGCTTATCACGAGGCCCCACGCGATTTGGAGGAAGAGGAGGCCGACCGTGAGCTGCACCCCGCGGATGAGCGGTCGCGGGAAGACCCGCGCCGCGGCGTCGAGGAGCCCGAGCCGGCCGGCCACGAGGAAGATCGCACCGATGAGCAATGCGCCCGCCGCGATCTCGTCGGCCCCCAGCCCCTGCGCAATGGCGATCGCGCCGAACGCCTTCAAGGGCTGGGCGGGGAGGGGAAGCCCGTAGATGAACGCGTTCGCGAGGTAGAGGAGGCCCGCCGGCAGGAGGACGGCCGTGGGCGAGAGCCCGTTGCCGACGATCAGCGCGACCGCGATCGGCACGAGCACGCCGAGATCGGCCACGGCGCCGGCGAGCTCATGCCGGTTGAAGCGCACGGTCGTATCATTGCCGCCCGGATGTTCTTCCGGCAGGTCCTCCACGATGACCTCGGTTGCGCCTCGTACGTGATCGCCGATGACGGCGAGGCCGCCGTCATCGATCCGAAATGGGAGATCGAGGAGTACCTCGCGCTCGCGGAAGCTCACGAATTTCGGATCGCGCGCATCCTCGAGACGCACAACCACGCCGACCACGTCTCCGGCCACGGGAGACTCGCCGCGGCGACGGGAGCCGCGATCCACATTTCGAGAGCGGCGGCTGCTGAGTACGCGCACGAGCCGCTCGACGACGGCGCGTCTGTCTCCGTGGGACGGGCGCGGATCACCGCGCTCGCGACGCCCGGACACCGCCCGGAGCACATGGCGTACGTCGTCGATGACAGGTCGCGGGCAGATGGGCCGTGGCTCGTCGTCACCGGTGATTCGCTCTTCGTCGGCGACCTCGCGCGCCCCGACCTCGCCGTCGACCCGGGCGAGGGTGCGCACGGCCTTTTCGGCTCGCTCCGCCGGCTGCTCGCACTGGACGACTTCGCGGAGGTGTGGCCGGCTCACATCGGCGGGTCGCTGTGCGGCGGAGCCGGGATGAGCGAGAAGCCTGGATCGACGATCGGCTTCGAGCGGCGGTACAACCGCTTCGCCCGGATGCGCGACGAGGGCGAGTTCGTGCGCGTCTTGACCGATCACCTGGCACCGCAGCCGCCCAACTTCGAACGCATCGTCGAGCTGAACCGTGGGCCGCTCGTCACGGAGGCTGCATCACTCGCCCCGCTCGCGCCCGCGCGTGTTAACGAATTGCTGGCCGGGGGTGGCGTCCTCGTCGACGGACGCGACCCGCGCGAGTTCGACGCGGCGCATGTTCCTGGATCGATCAATGTGACGATGACTCGGTCGGCGGTCGGAACCCGCGCCGCGTGGGTCCTCGAGCCCGGTTCCGACGTCGTCGTGACCGCCGCGACCGACGAAGCCGCGTGTCGTCTCGCGCGCATGCTCGAGGCAGTCGCGCTTCGGCGGCTCCGCGGCTACCTTGCGGGCGGGATCGCGGCTTGGCGGGATGCCGGACTGACGATCGGCGCGACGCCGGCCCTGGACGCGGCAGGGCTCGCCGAGCGCCTCAGCGCCGGCGACATCGTCCTCCTCGACGTCCGCGAGGAAGAAGAATGGGCCGCTGGTCACGTGCGCGGCTCGATTCACATCCCGTACCACGAGCTGCGCAACGGGCTTCCCGAGGGCGTCGCCGTGGACGGGAGGTCGGTTGCAGTCGCCTGTTCCGCGGGGAACCGCAGCTCGATCGCCGCCTCCCTGCTCAAGCGTGCCGGGACCGAGGACGTGATCCACGTCGCCGACGGGGGCGTCGATGACCTCGAGGCCGCGGGAATCGAACTTGTCCACGATTGACCGCGCTTGGCGCGGGCGGGCCATGGCCCGCCCCTACGAAGTCACGCAGCGCGGAGCGTCGGCTCCGCGCTGGTACAGTATTGCCGCGCGGGGCGGCGTAGCTCAGCGGTTAGAGCGGCGGACTCATAACCCGCAGGTCGGTGGTTCGAATCCACCCGCCGCTACCTCCTCGAGGATCTAGAACGAAAGAAGAAGACAGCGCATGGCAACCGGAGTTCGAGTCGCAATCACGCTCGCATGCACCGACTGCAAGCGGCGCAACTATCAGACGAACAAGTCGAAGCGAAACACGCCCGATCGCTTCGAGACGAAGAAGTACTGCCGCTGGTGCGGTAGCCACACGCTGCACCGGGAGACCCGGTAGCGATGGCCCGGCCTTCCCGCACGAGGCGAAAGCGCAGCGCGGACTTCCAGGCGCCGGCGCCGTCGGGCGAGCGCGCGCGCGAGCGGCGGCGGCAGGTCCGGCCGGTCCAGCAGACGAAGAGCCAGACGGGCGCGCAGCGCGAGCGCCGTGGCGGGATCCGCGCTTTCGCCGGCGAGTCCTGGGGTGAGCTCAAGAAGGTCGAGTGGCCCGGACGGCGTCAGCTCCTTTCCGCGAGCGTGGTCGTTCTGATCGCGATCGCCGTCGTCGGTGCCTATCTGGCGGCCGCGGACTTCGCCTTCAGTCGGCTCGTCCGCGATGTCCTCCTCCGGTTCTAGTCCCCTCGTCATGTTCCGCTGGTACGTCATCAACACCTACTCGGGGCACGAGAACAAGGTCAAGACGAACCTCGAGCACCGGATCCTCTCGATGAACCAAGCCCCGCGCTTCCGGCGCGTCGTCGTCCCGACCGAGCAGCGAATCGAGACGAAGGACGGCCAGCGCGTCCAGACCGAGCAGCGCGTGCTGCCTGGGTACGTCCTCGTGAACATGGACATGAGCGACGAGGCGTGGACGGTGGTCAAGAACACACCGGGTGTGACGGGCTTCGTCGGCGCCGGATCCAAGCCCGTGCCGCTTTCGCAGATCGAGGTCGACCGCATCCTGCACACGGGCGCAACCGCCGAGCGCCCACGCGCGATGGCGCAGTTCGAGCTTGGGGAGTCCGTCAAGGTGACGTCCGGCCCGCTGTCGGACTTCGACGGAGAGATCGTCGACGTGAATGCCGACCAGCAGAAGCTCAAGGTGCTCGTGAACATCTTCGAGCGCCAGGTGCCCGTTGAGCTCGGCTTCGACCAGGTGAAGAAGATCGACTGATGGCGAAGAAGATCCTTACCGTCATCAAGCTTCAGATCCCAGGCGGCCAGGCGAACCCGGCGCCTCCCGTCGGCCCGGCGCTCGGCCAGCACGGCGTCAACATCATGGAGTTCTGCAAGTCCTTCAACGCGCAGACCGCGCAGGAGAACGGTCGGATCACGCCTGTCGAGATCACCGTCTACGAAGACCGATCGTTCGCGTTCATCACGAAGACTCCGCCCGCTGCTGTGCTGATCAAGGAGGCGCTCAACCTGCCCAAAGGCTCGCCGGAGCCGAACCGTGAGAAGGTCGGCCGTCTGACGCAGGACCAGGTGCGCCGGATCGCCGAGGCCAAGCTGGTCGACCTGAACGCGCGGGACGTCGAGCATGCGATGCTGGTAGTGGCAGGCACGGC
>JALZEM010000276.1 GCA_030862005.1 Actinomycetota bacterium
TTACGCGCGCCCGGCCTTGTGCAGCGCCGCGTAGATCTCCCGTCCTGTCTTCGCGGGCACGCCCGGCACGCCCTCGAGCTCCTCTGGTGAGGCTGCGAGTAGCCGCTCGGCCGACCCGAAGTGCTGAATGAGGGCTCGCTTCCGCGCCGGCCCGACCCCCGGGAGCGCGTCGAGAATCGATTCGCGGGCGCGCGCGTCGCGCCGCTGGCGGTGAAACCCCAGCGCGAAACGATGGGCCTCGTCGCGAATGCGCTGAAGCAGCTGGAGCCCCGGTGAGGCCGGGTCGAGGACGATCGGCTCGGCCCGCCCCGGGACGAAGACCTCCTCGGCGCGCTTCGCGAGTGCGATCACCGCCACACGCGGGAGGTCGAATGCCTGCATCGCGGCGAGCGCGGCCGCGAGCTGCCCCTTGCCGCCGTCGATGACGACGAGGTTCGGGACGGCCGCAAAACCCTCGTCATAATTCTCGACCTCGATCGACCCGGCACGCGCGAAGCGCCTCGACACGACCTCAGCGATCATCGCGAAGTCGTCCTGGCCGGTCTCCCGTCTGATCCCGAACTTCCGATAATGGGCCTTCTTCGGGACCGCGTCCTGGAAGACGACCATCGAGCCGACCGGAGCCGCTTCCTGGATGTTCGAGATATCGAAGCACTCGATCCGGATCGGGAGGCTCTCGAGGTTCAGCGTCTCGCGTAGCTCCTCGAGCGCCTCGATACGGCGGATGCGCTTGCGCTCGTTCTCGGCCGCGTCCTGGGAGAGCGCGAGCTCCGCGTTCTGCGCCGCGAGCTCCTGCAGGCGCTTCTTCTCGCCGCGTTGCGCCGGTCTCACCTCCACCTGCGATCCGCGGCGCTCGCTCAGGAACTCCTCGAGCGCGTCGGTCGGCCCTGCGCTCGCGGGGACGACGATCAGCGGCGGCACGCTCGGGGCGCTCCCGTAGTACTCGAGGCAGAACTCCTCGATGAGCGTCGCCTCGTCCTGCCCCGCGACGTTCTCGAGGTGGAAGCTGAGGCGGTCGACGAGGCGACCGCCTCGGAGCGGGAAGACCTGGACGGCCGCACGATCGCCGTTCGCCGCGATCCCGATCACGTCGACCGTCCCGATCGCGCGCTTGTCCGCGGCCTGGCGCTCGGCCAGGTGTCGCACCGCGAAGAGGCGGTTGCGGTTCCGCGCCGCCTCCTCGAACCGCTGGGCCTCGGCCGCGGCTTGCATCTTGCGCTCGAGTTCGCGGATGATCGGCCGAGTCTCGCCGGAGAGAAACTCGATGACGCCCTCGACGACCGCGCGATACTCCTCCTGCGAGACGTACCCGACGCAGGGTGCGAGACAGCGCTCGATGTGGTAGTCGAGGCACGGAATCCCCGAGTGACGGCCCGGCTGCGGGCCCTCGCACGGCCGGTACGGGAAGACGCGGTTCAGGACGTCCAGGGTCTCCCGCACCTTCTTCGCGTTCGCGTAGGGCCCGAAGTAAACGACGCCGCGCCGATGCCGCTCCCGCGTGAACATGACGCGCGGGTAGTCGTCCTCCACCGTCACGGCGATGTAGGGGTACGACTTGTCGTCGCGGAGGCGAACGTTGAACGGCGGCCGATGGCGCTTGACGAGGTTTTGCTCGAGGTGGAGCGCCTCGACCTCCGTCTGCGTCACGATAACCTCGATCCGCTCTACGCGGTCGGCGAGCTGCTCGAGCCCCTTGCGCGTGTCGCCGCTGCGGAAGTACGCGCGCACGCGGGGACGGAGCGATTTCGCCTTGCCTACGTAGAGCACGGCGTCGCCGCGTCCGCGGAAAAGGTATACGCCGGGCTTCGGCGGAAGCCCCTTCAGCTGCGACTCGATCCGCTCCGTGCGGTGCCCCGTGGCCGTGGCCATTTCCGGCCAAGCGTAGCCGCGCGCCGAGTCGCCCCCGGCGCCCGTTTCGACTACGGCTTGGGGTAGACGATCTTCATCAGATCGCCGCTCGTGTAGAAGTTCGTCGAGTCGCCTCGGGTGCAGCGCACCCGCCCCGCCACGTCCCCGTCACCCGACGTTCCGGTCACGTAATCCGCGAGAGTGCCTGCGATAGGCGGGGTTGCCCGACACCTCGCTCGTTCCGACCGTCCGCGTTGCGAATAGCTCGGGCGCCGCTTTCCGTGGACACGCCGCTGCCGGCGAGCGCGACGCACGGCCGGTACGCACGGATCAGGCGCACGACCCGCCTCGTCCGTCGTCATGTCGGCAGCCTGCCGGCGGCGGTGCCAGTCGTCGAAGGGCTCCAGAGCGTTCTGGAGCCCTTCGCAGTTCTGCGAGGAACGTCGACAGGAGCGCCGAGCGCCGAGCGCCGAGCGCCGAGCGCCGAGCGCCGAGCGCCTAGCGCCTAGCGCTTGACGATGTTGTGGATCTCGAGCACCTCTGGCTCGCCCGAAAGCACGATCCCAACGTCGCTCAGCACCGGCATGAGGCGCTTCCCGAACGCGTCGAACT
>JALZEM010000277.1 GCA_030862005.1 Actinomycetota bacterium
GTTCACGAGCCCCGGGTGGTCGCGCGAGAGGAGCTCGAGCGAGAGGAGCGCAGACCCGCGGCACGCCGGGCTCTCATCTTCGAGCCCGCGCCGCAGAAGCTCGGTCTTCTGCGCGAAGCGGAGCTGGCCGATCGCCCTGTACGCGACTGCCCGCTCCCGATAGTCGGAGCTTCGCGCTGCCGACTCGAGCTCGTCTGCGACCTCGCGCCGCAGGTCCGCGAGCGCGCGCTCGTCCGAGATGCCTGCTCCGCGCGAAGCGGCCTCGGCGAGCGACTGGCTCAACGTTCGGCCAGGGCCGGGTACTCGCGGCGCTTCGGCCCGACGTATTCCGAGTTCGGGCGGATGAGCCGGTTCTCGCGATGCTGCTCGATGACGTGCGCGGACCAGCCGACGACGCGGCTCGCGACGAAGAGCGTCGTGAAGAGGTCGGTCGGGATCCCCAGGTAGTGGTAGGTCGAGGCCGAATAGAAGTCGACGTTCGGGTAGAGACCCTTCTCATCGAGGACGACCTGCTCCATCCGCTCGGACATCTCGTACCAGTTCGGCTCCGATCCGTCCGACTGCTCCGAGAGCTCCCGCGAGTACTCCTTCAGGATGGCGGCGCGCGGATCCATCGTCTTGTAGACACGGTGGCCGAAGCCCATGATGCGCTGCTTCTCGGCGAGGCGGCGGCGGACGTCGTCCTCGATCGCGTCCGGATCCTGGACGGACTCGAGCGTCTTCATCACCTGCTCGTTCGCCCCGCCGTGGAGCGGCCCCTTGAGCGCTCCGATCGCGCCCGTGACGGCCGAGTGCATGTCCGAGAGGGTCGACGCGATGACGCGCGCCGTGAAGGTCGAGGCGTTCATCTCGTGGTCGGCGTGGAGGATCATCGCTACGTCGAAGGTCCGCGCCTCCTCCTCGCTCGGCTGCTCGCCGCGGAGCATGTAGAGGAAGTTGGTCGCGTAGTCGAGGCTCGGGTCCGGCTCGACCGGCTCCCGACCCTCGCACCGCCGCTGGTAGCGCGCGATCAGCGTGGGGATCTTCGCGATCAGCCGGATCGCCTTGCGCTGGTTTGCCTCCTCGTCGTTCGAGTCCTTGTCGGGGTCGTCGAACGACGTCGCGGAGACGGCGGTGCGAAGCATCTCCATCGGCGCACCGTCCGCAGCGCTGAGATCGACGACCTGGCAGCCCTCACCGGAGACAGGCCTCGCCTCGACGAGAGCGTCCTTGAACTCGGCGAGATCCTCGCTTGTCGGAAGGTCGCCGCGGAGGAGGAGGTATGCAACTTCCTCGTACCCCGCGTGCTCCGCGAGATCGCGAATGTCGTAGCCGCGGTAGACGAGGATTCCCTTCTGGCCGTCGATCGAACAGAGCTCCGAGCGCGCGACGACGATCCCCTCGAGGCCTCCCTTGTTCTCGGCCATGGAGGCATCGTACCCGTAGAATCGAGCGGGAATGCCGCGCCGCGTCACCCTCATTCCCGGCGACGGGACCGGCCCCGAGATCGCCGAGGCGACGCGCAGAGTGATCGAGGCCAGCGGCGTCGCGATCGCTTGGGACGTCCAGGATGCGGGTGCCGACGTGATGGACGAGTTCGGCGGAAACCCGCTTCCGGACCACGTCCTCGACTCGATCAAGCGCAACGGCGTGGCGCTGAAGGGACCGATAACGACGCCCGTCGGAACCGGCTTTCGCTCGGTCAACGTCGCGCTGAGAAAGACGCTTGACCTCTACGGGCAGGTGCGGCCGTGCAGGACGTACCCTGGTGTCCGCTCGCGGTATGAGGGCGTCGACCTCGTCGTCGTCCGCGAGAACACCGAAGACCTCTACGCCGGGATCGAGTTCGAGGAAGGCTCACCCGAAGCGCACGGCTTGATCGCGTGGCTCGAGGAGAACGCGAGGTCCAGGGTCCGGCCGGACTCGGGGCTGTCCTTGAAGCCGATCTCGGTCGTGGGGACGCGGCGGATCGTCCAGTTCGCCTTCGATTACGCGCGGAAGAACGACCGGCGAAAGGTGACAGCCGTCCACAAGGCCAACATCATGAAGTTCACCGACGGGCTTTTTCTCCGTGTTGCGCGCGAGGTCGCCGACGAGAACGCGGACATCGAGTTCGAGGACCGGATCGTCGACAACCTTTCGATGCAGCTCGTCCAGCGTCCCGAGGAATACGACGTTCTCGTCTGCCCGAACCTCTACGGGGACATCGTCTCCGACCTCGCCGCGGGGCTGATCGGCGGCCTCGGCCTCGCGCCCGGCGGGAACTTCGGCACGCATGCCGCCGTCTTCGAGCCGACGCACGGGTCGGCGCCGAAGTACACGGGCCAGAACAAGGTGAACCCGATCGCGATGATGCTGTCGGGCGTCATGATGCTCCGCCACCTGGAGGAACGCGTCGCCGCCGATCGTCTCGAGGCCGCGATCGCGGACGTGATCGCCGAGGGCACACGGGTCACCTACGACATGAAGCCGGCGCGCGACGACCCGACGGCCGTCGGGACGAGCCAGGTCGCCGACGCGATCATCGACCGAATGGGAGTGACCGTTTGAGAAGGAAGATAACCGTTGTCGGTGCAGGCAACGTCGGCGCGACCGCCGCGCAGGAGATCGCCCGCCGCGACTACGCAGACGTCGTCCTGGTCGACATCAAGGAGAACCTGCCGCAGGGCAAGGCGCTCGACCTGAACGAGGCCGGCCCGGTCCTCGGCTACGAGCCCGCCCTCGTCGGCTCGAACGGCTACGAGGAAACCGATAGATCCGATGTCGTCGTCGTCACCGCCGGGGTCCCCCGTACAGGCGACATGAGCCGCGACGACCTCGTGACGACGAACGAGCGCATCGTCGCGTCCGTCGTGCAGGAGGCTGCGCCACGCTCGCCCGACGCGATCCTCGTCGTCGTCTCCAACCCGCTCGACGCGATGTGCCACGTCGCCAAGGACGTGTCCGGATGGCCGCGTGAGCGTGTCTTCGGCATGGCCGGGATCCTCGACACCGCGCGCTTTCGCACCTTCATCGCGTGGGAGACGGGAGCATCCGCGAAGGACGTGGCCGCGATGGTGCTCGGCGGCCACGGCGACCAGATGGTCCCCGTCGTGTCGGCGGCGACCGTGGGCGGTGTTCCGCTCACGACGCTCGTCTCGGATGAGCGCATCGAGGCGATGGTCGAGCGGACGCGCAAGGGCGGCGGCGAGATCGTCAAGCTGCTCGCCACGTCGGCCTGGTATGCGCCGGGTGCCGCCGTCGCGCAGATGGTCGACGCGATCGTGCTCGATCAGAAGCGCGTGCTGCCGTGCACCGCGTACCTCGAGGGCGAATACGCGATCGACGGCCTCTACATCGGCGTCCCCGTCAAGCTCGGCGCCGCAGGGGTCGAAGAGATCGTCGAGCTCGATCTCTCGGACGACGAGCGCGGCGAGCTCGAGAGGTCCGCCGAGGCGGTGCGCGACGTCGTCGGCGTCCTGACGACCGCGGCCTAGGCTCTGGTCGCCCGCTCGTGAAGCGCCTCGTCGCATTCGTCGCGGCTCTGCTGCTCGCGGCTGTCGGCGGCGTGCTCTTCCTCGTACCCTCGAACCACTACCTCTTCTTGCCGGACCCGGCGAGGCCCGTCGATCCGCTCGTAAAGGTACCCGGTGAGGAGACGGGCGACTCGCGCGGCGGCCTCTACATGGTCGACATCCTCGTTCGCAGGGCGACGCTCTTCGAGCGCCTGTTCCCGGGTGTCGCGGAAGGCTCCTCGCTCGTTCCGGAAGGACGCGTGAACCCGGGCGGCGTCAGTGAGGAGGAGCGGCGGCGCCACAGCCTGCGCGAGATGTCAGCGTCGCAGAAGATCGCCGTCGCGGTCGCGCTCCGCAGCCTCGGCTACAAGGTTCCGACCAACACCGAGGTGGCGGACGTCGAACGCGGGGCTCCAGCCGACGGGAAGCTTCGACGGGGAGACATCATTTTGAACGCGCGCGGAACCGCTGTTCGCTCTCCCGTCGATCTGTTCGACATCATGCGCGCGCACCGGCCAGGTGATCCGGTGCAGGTCACCATCCGGCGCGAAGGGCGCGTCCACGAGCTCGAGGTGGGCACCCGCGCCGCCGACGACGACTCGGATCGAGCCGTCATGGGTGTCTTCGTCGAGGTCGAGATCGACCCGCCCGTAAACGTCAGGATCGACGCCGGCGACATCGGCGGCCCGTCCGCGGGCCTCGCGTTTGCACTCGACATCGTCGACGAGCTCGGACGCGACGTCGACCGCGGCCGCCGAGTCGCCGTGACGGGTGCGCTCGGCCTTGACGGCACCGTTGACGCAATCGGGGGGATCAAGCAGAAGGCCATCGGCGCCCGCGAGGCCGGCGCGGAGGTGTTCATCGTTCCGCGCGGCAACGCGAAGGAAGCTCGCAGTTATGCCGAAGGTCTTGAGATCGTCGCCGTACGATCGTTTGCCGATGCGTTGGCTAGGTTGACAACTCCTTAGTTGCCTCCCATGGCAACCACCCGCGTTTTCTCGACTGACACTTCGCGGAATTTGCGAACTTTTTGTGGCGCGGCGGGTGGCCGCGACGACAGCCTGACCCTATCCTCGGCATCTGGTTTGTCGGGATGGAAACGTGGCCGCAAATGACCCCCGACCGAGCCGAGATCAGCTGCGACACGTGCTTTTTTCGCCAGGCCGAGCTGTGCGCGATTCCGGGCAACAGTCCGTGCCCGACGTTTCGCGCCGTGGGCGGCTTGCTTCGAGTCCCACGGCCCGCGGAGGCGTCGCCGCCCCGGCCGCAGCTGCGTGTCGCCGCCTCCGCCGCGGCCTGACGCTCGACCTACGCCGGGACGGCGACGCTCTCGCGAACGAGGCCCCCCAGGCATGAGATACCGTCCTCGATCTCTGCAACCGAAGCGAAGCTGAACGCGAGGCGGAGCGCCTGCTCACCGCCTGCGCCCATGTAGAAGTCCGCTCCCTTGACGAACGTAACGCCCGCCTCGGTCGCGCGCGCGAGGACGTCGTCGGCATCGACGCCGGTGGGGAGATCGATCCAGAGAAAGTAGCCGCCCTCTGGCTCGCTCCAGCGCGAGCCCTCCGGAAACTCCCGCTCGAGCGCCGCGATCATCGCGTCCCGTCGTGCTCGCAGGGCAAGCCGGATGCGTTCGACGTTCGGCTCGAAGTGTCCACGCTCGATGAACTCGTGCAGCGCGGCCTGGACGAAGATCGCCGGCGAGACGTAGTTCTCGAGCACGAATCCCTCCATCGGTGCCACGAGCTCGTCCGGAACGACGAGGTAGCCGACTCGGATCCCGGGCGCCACGGTCTTCGAGAACGACGTCAGGAAGAGTGTCGTGCCGGCCGAAAGCTCGAAGAGCGTCGGCAGCGTCTCGCCTTCGAAGCGAAGGAGCCCGTACGGATCGTCCTCGAGGACGACCGCCTCGCGGTCACGCGCGACGTCGAGCAGGCGGTTCCGGCTCTCGCGCGAGAGCGTGCGGCCGCTCGGGTTCTGGAAGGTCGGGATCGTGTAGACGACGGCGGGGCCGGAGGCGCGCTCGAGCGCGTCGGCGAGGACGTCGACGTCCATCCCGTCCTCGCCGAGCGGAATCGACTCGACGTCGGCGCCGAGGCGCTTGAGGATCCCGAGTGACCGGTCGTAGCACGGCGCCTCGACGAAGACGCGCGCGTGGGCGGCGGCGAAGTGGCGGGCGACGAAGTTGAAGCCCTGCAGCGAGCCCGTCGTCACGAGGACGCGTTCAGGCGCGACATCGTGCCGCGCAGCGATCCACGCGCGAAGCGGCGCGTAGCCGCCCGGTGGGCCGTAGTTCAGGATCGCGGCGCCGTCGCGCGCTACGACGGCGCGGGCGCACTCGCCGAACTCGGCGATCGGCAGGAGATCGGCGGAGGGGATGCCGCGCGCGAAGGAGACAGGCGATGCCACCGCGAGCCAGTCTAATCGGGTGCCCGGTCCGCATGGGCCGCTCCACCGGACCGCACAAAGTTGACTTTGTGTTGCATCACGTGACCCACCGGTGCGTCTTGGTTTGCGACCGTGAGATCGATGCCCCGCTGGGAACCGATCCACCCCGAGCTCCTCGTCGCTCTGCGCGTCCTCGATGCGATCGACCTTCCGTACGCCGAGATGTGGCGAATCCTGAGGCCGATCGCAGCACGGCTCGATTGTCCCCGACCGAGCTACTGGAAGGTCCGGCGCGTCTTGATCGAGGAGCGCCGCCGCAAGCTCGAGCGGGCCGCGGTCGCGAGCGAGCTCGTCGGCGACATGATCACCGGGAAACTCCCTTACCGATATCGGTGACGCAACAC
>JALZEM010000290.1 GCA_030862005.1 Actinomycetota bacterium
GGAGGGCTGAAGCCCGGGTCGATGTTCGTGATCGCGGGCGATCAGAACTCGGATCCGCTCGACGGGGACAGCATTCCCGGCTCGATCCAGCAGCTGCTCCATCATCCCCTCGTGAACACAAGGCTGACGCCTTCGAGCCCGGGCGGCGTCGAGCAGGCCCTGCTACAGGACCGGATCAACGATGTCCACAAGAGCGATCCTGCGTTCGACACCGCTGACTTCAGCGACTCCGCCCCGGGGAACCTTCGCGCGGACTACGTCTTGCCGCGGAAGAACCTGCAGATGCTCGACGCCGCCGTCTACTGGCCGCTCATGAGCGACCCGCTCTTCCGCTTGATCGGCGTCTTCGACTTTGCGACGCGGAACCTGCCGGGCCAGGGGTTCCCGAGCTCGGACCACAGGCCCGTTTGGATCGACGTCGGCGTCCCGGCAGCGCTCACAGGGAGCGCGGGCCGATAGTGCCTGCTCCTGCCCGCCCCGCCCGCGCGCATGCGGGCGAGGCGGGTACGCATTTGCGCTGCTAGTCCGCCGCCGCGCCTCCGCCCGGCGTGCCACCGCGTGCGACGCCGCCGCCGTACGCGCGACCCGGCGACGGCGACGGGCCGGTCTCCTCGTCAGGGCCGGGATCCTCGGGTGCGATTCCCGGGTTCTCGTCCTCGATCGGGTTCTGCTCCGACGGGAGCTCGTCCTCGCGTCCCTCGGTCTCGCTCATGGCTGCCTCCTTTGGCTCTGACTCGTTCATGCCCGTTCGCCGTACGCGGCTAACGGACGACGAGCCCGCCGTTCTCCGCCGCGTCCGCGAGGAACGCGATCCAATCCGCCCAGAGCTTGGGCTCGACGTACGTCCGCGGCTCGGAAGCCAGGCTTCGGAGCGCGTCGTCGATCGCAACCGCGCTGACCTCCTTCCGTGTGGGATCCCACTCGACCCCCTGCGCGCGCATCTCGTCCACGAGCGCATGCATGTCGTCGACGCTGAGCCACGCGTGGCCGCTCATCCCGTCGTTGCGCGCCCACCAGAGGTTGAATCCCATCGCGCGCGCGTATAGAAGCACGCGCACACCAGAGAGGAGGATCCGTGAGTACGCAGATCGTCGAGACCGCGTTTGCCGGGCCGCAGCAGGAGCTCGGCTGCGAGTTCATGGACTGGGAGGGGTGGTACTGGCCGAATCACTTCGGCGATCCGGTCGCGGAGCATCGTGCCGTGCGTGAGTCGGTCGGCGTGTGGGACGAGTCCCCGCTTCGGAAGTGGAGCTTCCGCGGCCCGGACGCGCTTGCGGCGGCGGACCGCATCTTCACGAACGACCTGCTCGGACTCGAGATCGGCCAGGTTCGTTACGCGCCCTTCTGCGACGAGAACGGGAAGATGGTCGGCGACGGCACGGTCTACAAATTCGCGGACGACGAAGCGGGCGTCGTCACGGCGCTCGATTCCGACCTGGAGCACTTCAGGCAGGTGGTCGAAGGGCTCGATCTCGAGATCGAGCCGGTCACCGAGCGGCTCCCGCACGTCCAGCTCCAGGGCCCGCGGTCGCGGGACGTCCTCGCCGGCCTGACGGACGCGGACGTCGAGGGGCTCGGCTATTTCCGGTTCTGGCCGGAGCAGGTCATGGTCGGCGACGTTTCTTGCTGGCTGTCGCGCACCGGCTACTCGGGCGAGCTCGGCTACGAGATCTTCTGCCGCCCTGACGGCGCTGAGGAGCTCTGGCGAACACTGACCGGAGCGGGGGCAACGCCGTACGGGCTCGCCGCCGTGGAGACGCTCCGAATCGAGTCCGGGCTCATCTTCATCGGGTACGACTACGTCCCGCGCGAGACCGATCCGTTCGACATGTCGCTCGACAAGGTGATTCGCCTCGATACCGGCGACTTCCACGGGAAGGCCGCCCTCCAAGGGACGGCGCAGGACCCGCCGCGCCGCCTCGTCACGCTCGTTGTCGACGGGGACGAGGTTCCGGAATACGGCGCCGCGGTGACGAAGGACGGCGCGCCCGCCGGGACGCTGACAAGCCCGTGCGAGAGCCCGACGCTCGGACAAGTGATCGGAATGGCCGTCCTCGAGACGCGGCTCACGGAAAAGGGCGCGCGGGTCGAGGTGGCCCTTGGCGACGGCACGGTCAAGGCGACGGTGGCCGACTTCCCGATTTACGACCCTGAGAAGACCCGCCCGCGGTCGTAGGCGCCGCCCGCGGACGAATCGCGCCGTCGACCGAAGGGGCAAGCGGCGACGGCCGCGTCCCGGAGACAGTCACCGCACGCCGACCCCGCATGCGCGGCCGTCACTGCCCCGCCTCTTGGCGGCGGTACGGTGGAGGCGAACGTCACTCATTTCCGACCACGATCCCAGAACGACCGCCGCGCTCGTAGCAGACGCCCTCATGCGTAAAGGGCGGAACATCTCCGCCTTCCCGCCGTCAGTTGCCGGGAAAGGGACCCTCGGCGAGGAGCTTTCGGAACGCGCCGTACTGGCCGAGCTTTCCGACCGTGACGAGCGTGTCGCCCTCCTGGATGACATCGTTCGGCTGCGCCCCCGTTACCGGTTCGGGCTCGCGCAGGATCGCGATGATCGTGACTCCAGTGCGGGCACGGAATCCACAGTCCGCGAGCGACCGGCCGATCGCCGGGCTCCCCGGAGGCACGGGAACCCATTCGATCGCGAGCTCGCCGAGGGCCATCTCGAGGTCCTCGACAATCTTCGGTCGCTCATACGCGCCGCCGAGCACGGCGCCGAGCTGGCGCGCCTCGTCGTCCTCGAGCTGCAAGACGACGCGTGGCTCCTCGTCACCTCGTGCGAAGACGTAGAGCTCACGGCCACCGTCCACGTGCTGGATCACGGACACGCGCGTGCCCCGCGCGGTCTCGAAGCTGAACTTCGTGCCGACGCCGGGAAGGCGCGTCTCTCGGAGCTCAGAGTGCATTTGTCCTCCTTTCAAGTGTAGGTGGCGGGAAGAGCGCTCGGCCGAGCCGCTTCGACTCCTTCATGAGGATCACGCCGACCGTCGCCGTCGCGAGGACATAGAGCCCGGCGAATGCCGCGAGATCCGCGCGTTCCGCCGCCGGGATGGCCGAGTTTCCGGCCGCGATCTGCGCGAGGATGATCGTGAACTCCCCGTGGGCGACGAGGGCCGCGCCGACGTTCAGGCTCTGGCGTCGCGTGAAACCGCCCACGAGCCCGGCGCCGTAGCCGCCTGCGAGCTTGCCGACCACCGTCAGCAGGACGGCGACCGCGACCAACCAGCCGACGTCGCCGAGCGCCCCGACGTCGATCGAGAGGCCGAAGACGAAGAAGAAAAGGGCCGCGAAGAGGTCGCGGAAGCCGAGGAAGCGGTCCTCGACCTCCGCACGGACCGACGTCTCAGCCAGGACGACGCCGGCCATGAGTGCGCCGATCGCCTCGGAAAGCCCGAGCGCGTCCGCGACGGCGCTCATCCCGATCAGAAGCGCGAAGCTGAAGAGCAGGAAGAACTCGCGCGGAAGGCGATCCAGGATCTCGTCGATTGGACGGGCGAGGAAGCGCGAGGCGGCGAGCGCAACCGTGATGAAAGCGAGCGCTTTCGCGACCGCCACGAGCGTCGGGCTGACGCCTTCTCCGCCGGCGGCCGCGAAGCCGAGTACGCCCGCGACGACGATGTCCTCGAATACGAGGATCGCGAGCACGAGGTCGGTCTCGTCGTCCGCGAGCCGGCGAAAGTCGATCAGGCCTTTGACGGTGACCGCACTCGAGGAGACGTAGATCGCGGCGGCCAGGATGAGCGCGGGGAAGCTCGCGCCGAACGCGACGACTCCGACGACGAGCCCGAGCCCTGCGTTCAGGAGCAGATCGACCGAGCCGCCGAGGCCGAAGTGCCGACCGCTGCGGACGACCCGATCGAGCGTGAACTCGAGCCCGAGGAAGAAGAGGAGGAAGATGACCCCGAGCTCCGCGACGAAGCTCGTCACCTCGGATGGCTCGATCAGGCTGAGCACCCGTGGCTCGTTCGGCCCGAGGAGGAGCCCTGCGAGCAGGTACGCCGGTATGGCCGAGAGCCCGAAGCGGCTCGCGACGAGACCGAGTGCGCCGAGGACGGCGACGGTGACGGCGAGTTGCGTAAGCGTCATCGGCCCGCGTCCATCCTAAGGCGCGCCAAAACCAGCCCCGACGATTCGTACGCACGTAGCGGCGAGGCTTGGCTCGACCGCGAACGGCGGAAATCTTGCTCCTTCTACTCCGCGAGCCAGACGAGGCAGCCGGCACGCTCCCGGACCGCTCGCGCCGCCTTACGGTAGCGACGACTGCTGAGGTGGAAGCGGTCGGGGCCGAACACGAGGAGCCCGGGGCTGAGCTCTGCGACGAGCTCGAGGAGCGCGATCACCGGCCGGGGGCTCTTCACGCGAAGCCGCTCGACCCGGACGCCGAGGGAATGGGCGAGCTCGCCGGGCGCGCGCAGCGCCGCCGCGGCCTCGGGCGTGTCGTCGAGCTGGTCGTAGCCCATGTTCACCGACATCCCGAGCGGAGGAAGCTCGACGGCGTTGACGACGATCAGCGGTTGTCCCGACTCGACCGCGGCGTCGACCGCGAACGCGGCCGCTTCGCGGTCGAAGGGCACGCCGAGCGTGGCGAGCAGCACCGGCCGCGCTGCGGTCGAGATGGCGCGGGACGGCGCGCTCGGCCGGGGACGCTTGAGCGTCAGCACGTCACTCGGGGTGAAGATTCCATTTCGGAAGGTTCCGCGCCTGGCGCCTGACCTTCCGCCGCCAGAACGGCATGTACCAGATGAACCAGGCGCCGAGCACGGCGGGCATGAGCAGGAAGAGCGACTCGGCCACGAAGATCGCGAGGAGCGCAAACACGAAGGCGACGGCGACGGCGACTCCGATGACCACGAGACGATGGCGCCGCATCGTGTGGAGGATCCCCCAGTACTCCTCAGGCGGAATTTGCGCCGTATTCCACGTCCGGCCGCACTGCTCACAGCGCCACCGCTCGCCGTACGGCACTTGGCGAAGCTCGCCGCAGTCGCATTTGATCGTGATCGGCGGGCCGCGCACGGCCGAATTCTATGCCCCGCCCGCTCGCAGGCCCGCCCGATTGAACTCGTCCGCAGACGGTGGTACGTTCCGCGCGCACCGTCGCTCGAGAGACGGCCCGCCCCCTTTTGGAAGGAGGATTTGTGGCAGAAGCAGTCGTTGAAGAACGACAACTCCTCAAGGCGCTCCGCTGGTACGACGGGTTTGTCGTCGCGCTCGCGAACCCGGGATTTCTGATCGGCTCGCTCGGGTACTCGATCGGCGTCCTCGGGGGGTGGGGCGCGGTCGTCCTCTGGACGATCTCGATGGTGATCGGCGTCCTCTCGAACTGGATCTACTCCGAGTCGGCCGCGATGTTTCCCGACAAGTCGGGCGGAATCGCGCTTTACGCGCACGAGGGCTGGCGGCGGTACTTCTCGCTCATCGGCCCAGTCGCGACGTTCGGGTACTGGTTCGCATGGTCGAGCGTCCTCGCGATCTTCGGTCTCGTCGTCGGCTCGCTGATTCAGGAGCAGTGGTTCCCGGGCGAGGACTGGACGTTCTCGACCGGTCTTGCCGACGGCCTCGGGTTCGGTCACGTCGTCGGTGCCTTTCTTATCGTGGCCGTCTGGCTCTTCAACATCTTCGGCGTGCGCGTGGCGGTGAGCGTCGCCTACGTCACGGGCGCCCTCCTCATGATCCCGCTCGCCGTCTTCATGATCCTCCCCTACATCACGGGGGACTGGGAGGGCTCGAACCTCAACTGGGGAATCGGCGGCGACGGCATTGACTGGAAGACGGCCGTCGTCTGGCTCTACATCATGGGCTGGTCGGCCTACGGAGTGGAGACCTGTGCGACTTTCGCGCCGGAGTACAAGGACACGGTCCGTGACACGACGCTCGCGCTCCGGTCTGCCGCGCTCTTCTCGCTCGCGGTCTACTTCTTGCTGCCGATGGGCCTGACCGGGTCGATCGGCGAGCAGGCCGCGGTCGATGCCCCGATCAGCTTCTACGTTCCAGCTTTCGAGAACATCGTCGGCGGTGCCTCGGACCTGATGGTCGTACTTCTGATCGCGGCCCTCGTCCTCTCCATGAATACGGCGACAGCGGACGGCTCGCGCGCGCTCTACGGCATCGCACGGGACGGCATGACGATCAAGGAGCTGTACCACCTGAACAGGTTCCGGGTCCCGGGGCGCGCGATGACCGTCGACATGATCGTGAACCTCGCGTTGCTGTTCTTCGTCGGCAACGTGCTCGCGATCCTCGTCGCCGGGAACCTGGGTTACATGTCGGCGCACTTCTTCGCCCTGACCGGGTTCCTGCTCTTGCGTAAGGACCGTCCGAACTGGCCGCGGCCGATCAGGGTCGCGGCGCCGTGGGTGTTCGTTGCCGGCGCTCTCGCGGCGATCAACGCGTTCTTCATCATCGTCGGCGCCTCAAACCCAAGTCTCACGGGCTACGGCGGTACGCGCGAGACCTGGTACGGGATCGGGGTGCTGCTCTTCTCGATCGTTCTCTTCGTGGTCCGGAGGGCAGTCCAGGACCGGGCGCCGGTCCGCCTCCGCGAGGAGACGCCGGGCCGGCCCGTCGCGACGCAAGAGACCGCGGAAGGCACCGCGGCTCGCGTCGAGCCGCTCGGGCCGCCACGGTAGAAGCGAACGGGCGGGCGCGCCG
>JALZEM010000294.1 GCA_030862005.1 Actinomycetota bacterium
CCCGATTTTCTCGTACGAGGTCCCCGCCGTCGTCACTCGGCGCTCACGGCGAGCAGTTTCTCCAGCTCCGCCTTCCGCACCGCTCCCGTGTGTCGCGTTGCCTCCCTGCCGCCGCGGAAGACGATCACAGTCGGCAATCCGCGGACGCCGAGCGCGTTCGACGTGCGCGGCGCAAGGTCGCTGTTGAGCTTCGCGACGAGGGCGCGGCCCTGTTGCTCCCGCGCCAGATCGTCGACAAAAGGCGCCATGACCCTACAGGGTGCGCACCAGTCCGCGTAGAAGTCGACGAGCACGGGGATCTCGCTTTCCCTGATCGTTCGGTCGAACGTCTCTTCGGTGAGCGGGAAGGGCCGGTCGAGCAGCATCGGCTTCGAGCACTTCCCGCATTTCGGCCGGTCGGCCGCCCGCGCGGCATCGACGCGGTTCCACGTTTGGCAGAATTGACACTGTAGCGTCACGCGCTTCCCGGTCGCCGGGCTGGCGGTCGCGGTAGTCTCGGCCATCGTCTCCTCCTCGACTGTCGGGGGCGTCGATCGCGAGTTTCGCGCCGCTGATCCGCTCGCCCCAAAATGTTATATTACAACGCACTTCACGGGGCGGTAGCTCAGTTGGGAGAGCACCTGCTTTGCAAGCAGGGGGTCACCGGTTCGATCCCGGTCCGCTCCACTACGAACACGAACAGCGCGGCACTCCGTTGGGAGGCCGCGCTTCTGTCGTGCCTGGAGTGGTAAAACGCCGGTCCAACGTGAAGGCCCGAGAACCCGCCAGGGTGCGACACAGCGTTGGTACGACCGGTCGCCTACCAATGGGTGAACGTAAACCTCTGTCCGGCGCCGTTCGTCACGGTGACACTCCAACTCGCTGTGTCCCGACCGCTGCTCGCGTCCACGTCGATCCGATCTGAGTAGGTCTCGCCGTTGTACTCGAACGTGACGGAGATGGACGATCCCTCGAGCGCCTCGGAGTGGTCCGAAGCGGACGCGCAGGTCGTGATCGAGCATGCTGTCCTGCTGTAGTAGTAGTCATACCAGTCCACTCGGCCGGACGCGGTCATCGCCGACGGACCCGAGCTGAACCCGGAGAAGTTGACGCTCAAGTCCGAGGTCCGCGTCGTGGACGATGACGACGACGAGCTCGAGCTGCTCGACGTCTTCGTGCCCGAAACCGATGCCGTGCCTGCCGCGCCGGATATCGAGACAGGCGCGCGGAAATTCGCTGGCACTTCCTGGTCCACGTGCTCGGCGAGCGATTTCAGGAGTGCGAAGGCGGCCTGAGCTTCCGCGGCTGTAGCGATAGACTGGTCAGAGCTACCCGGGCCATTAGGGTCGGAGCCTGGGCGGCAGCCCGCCGTGAGGCAGGCGATGCACATCGCCCCGAGTATAGAGAAGCGGCGTCGCATACGTCCTCCATGTCGCTGTTGTCGCCTGAACCTGCAGGACGAGCGTTAAGTGGACGTCAGCTCGCCCCGACCCCGGACCGTCAACGGGCCGTTAACGAGCTGCGCGCGTGCGCGGACGGAGGATGCCGGCGACGGTGGTCGAGTCTATGTTTCGCGCGTCTCGGCCTTCCGGTGTCGCCATACCATGAACATTCCCCACTGCGCGTTGCCCGCCCCGTCGCCATCTGCGCCGCTGCGCTTCCGTCGGCGCGTTGCCTGCCTATTGGGCGTCGCGGCCTCTCTATCGACCGTTCCGGCGCTGGAGGCCCAGCTCTACGCCCACCGCACGCTCGTGCCCGTCCCCCTCGACGATACGACGCGCTCCGTGGGCTTTCTGGCGGCCATCGACTACTTCGCCGACGTCCAGCGCAGCTCCGGCTCCGCGGGCGATGACCGGGCGTGGGGGATCCGGCTCGCCGGCACCGCGGAACTCTGGCGCATCAGGCGCGGAACGTCCCTCCTCATCACTGCCGCCGACGAGGTGGCGGCGAACGCGCACAAGGACGGCGGCTTCAACCCGCGAGGCATATCCTGGGAGCTTGGCCTCGCGCTGGTTCGGCGGTTCGCCGCCTTCGACTGGCAGGTGGGCTTCGTCCACATCTGCCGGCACGAGATCGACAACACCGACCACCCGCGAATTCCGGCAACGCCGCCCGACTACGTGCCGACCGAGCGCACGATGTCCGCGAACGGCCCCCGTAGCGCGCTGATTCTTCGTCCGATCGCGCTCGGCACGGTGGCTGGGAGACGTCTCCACGTGCGCGCCGCCTTGGCTGGTGAGTCCTACCACCACAAGTGGGACGGACGTATCGCCCCGGACACGACCCCCTCGATGGGGTTCGATTCCTGGATGCAGGCTCAGGGGGCGGCTTCCGCCGCCATCCGTCTCGAGATGGAGCTCTGGCGGCGTAGCGCGATCTTCGTCCGCGGCTCCGGGATTGGTGTCTTCTTTCGCGCGGCCGACGGCTACCCCGTGACGTCAGGGGTCCGGAGTAACCACCGCTTCGAGGCCGGCTGGCGTATGCCCGGAAGTGGCGGGGCGTTCGAGATTTACTTGGCGACCGAGCGTGTCTTCGACGACGCGATGATGCCAGACCCGCGGCCGTCGCACATGACCGGAATCGGCCTTCGGATCGCCGAGCGGACCCACTTCTAGGGGGCGCAATCCGGCGGCGCCCGCCGCCCGCGAAATTCCCACCGAGCTCGACGGGACTTTTCGACCTACTCCCGCGTCTGTAGGGAGACGG
>JALZEM010000316.1 GCA_030862005.1 Actinomycetota bacterium
CACGCTCGGGCGAGCTTGGTGTGCCGGCGCCGTAGTGTGGCCCATCGCCGAGGATCTCCTCGAGAACCTCGGCGAACCAGCCTGCGTCGAGCTCGAGGTTGACGAAGCCCGGCGGCGCTCCCCACGCGCGTTTGACCCCGGCGAAGCGGGTGGCTGCCGCCGCGAGCTCCTCGGCGAGCTCGAGCGGTGTCCGCGCACGAACGGGCGCCACGCGAAGGGCGACGTTGGTTGCGTAGTCGCCGTGGGTGAGATCGCGGGGGCGCTCGAGCTCGACCGGTGCGCCGGCTGCCTCGGCAAGCTCGGTCGCGAGCCGCTCGAGCGCGTTCGCGGGCGACGGGCTCGCAGGCATTCAGCGATCCTAGTCGCGGCCCGTCACGGGTCCAGGGGGTGTGCGGAACGCCTCAGCCATCGCGATCCGGTCGATCGCGCTCGGGTGCGTCGCGAGAAAGAGCTTCGTCCACGCGGGAGGATCGGGATCGCCGAGCGAAGTCAGGACGAGACGCCGGTCGAGCGAGATCGCGGCCTTCACGTCTTTCGTCATCACGAGCGCGAGCCAGTCGGCCTCCGCCTCGTAACGGCGCGAGGCAGCGTTCTGCAGCGGCAGCGTTGCGAGATAGAAACCAAGCGCGATCAGGAGCGCGAGTGGGACGAGGGTGGGATCGCGGAGTCCTCCTCGCCGCTCAGTTATTCGTGCCACGACGTAGAGCCCCGGCAGGACTAGGAGCGCGAACCACGTGAGCCCCTTCCAAAGGTGTCGGCGGTCGACGTGCGCAAGTTCGTGCGCGGAGACTGACACGATCTCGTTCGTCGTGAACCGCCCATCCAGAATCGTGTCGTAGAGGACGACGCGCCGGGTTGGTCCGATTCCCGCCACGTAGGCGTTGGCCGCCGTCGTCCGCCGGCTCGCGTCCGCGACCTCGACAGTATCGACGTTCACGCCCATGCGGTCCGCCACGCGCGTGACCTCGCGCGCGAGGCTCCGGTCGGTTAACGGCTCGAACCGGTTGAAGAGCGGTTGGATCAGCAGCGGCTGAGCGAGGACGAAGACGACGGCGAGCGCGACGAGCGCCGGCGCACCCACCGTCCACCAACGTGATCCGAGCCGAACTGCAAGTGCGACCGCCCCGGCGACGGCCACGGAGACCAGTGCTCCGCGCACGCCGACCGAGATCGCCTGGTCGCCGAACCAGTCCAGAAACGACTGTCGCGAGAGCCCGTAACGCCGATCCCATTCATGGCGGAAGGCACCGACGGGAAGCCTGGCAAGCCAGACGGCCAGAACGGCAACAAGACCGAGCATGACTCCCGTCCGCACCCGCCCGCGCGCGGCTCGCCGTACTGTCCCCGCGAGCGGTCGCGCCTTCCAGACGAGCGCTCCGAGCACGGCGACCTCGATCACGAGCGACGCGATCCATAGCGAACGCGTGACGGCACGGAACCCGTCGATCCGCTCGAGGTCGTCGCGGTCGAAGTACGGCTCGGGTTCGAGCCGCGGAACGTCGAGATCCGGGACGATCGTCCGCCAGAGTAGTGCCGCGGCGAGGCCCCAGGCCGCGGCAAGCGCAAGGATGCCAAGCACCTTCGCTAGCGTTCGGCGCCTCCGGTGCGCGTCTGCGTCATCTCTGACATTCACGGGAACCTGCATGCGCTCGAAGCGGTGCTGGAGGCGGTCGACGGCGAGGCCCCGGAAGTCATCTGGTGCCTCGGGGACCTCGTAGGCTACGGGCCGCAACCGAACGCTTGTTGCGCGCTGGTGCGCGAGCGGGCCGACCTCTGCCTCGTCGGGAACCACGACCTCGCAGTCCTCGGGCAGCTCGACCTTGCCGAGTTTCAGCCCGACGCGGCCGCGAGTGCGCGCTGGACGGCCTCCGTGCTCGAGAACACGCACCGCGACTTCCTCGAGTCGCTCGAGCCGGCGGCGCGCCGCGGCGACGTCGGGCTCTACCACGCGAGTCCACGCGACCCCGTGTGGGAGTACGTGATGTCCGCAGAGGTTGCGGCCGCATCGATCCTCGCGGCCGACGAGCCGCTCGTCCTCGTTGGCCACAGCCACATCGCGCTCGCGTTTGCACTCGACGACGCAAAGCTGAACGGCGGCCTCGCTCCCGCTGCGACCGAGCTCGATCTCGACGCGGCCGCTCGTTGGCTCGTCAACCCGGGCTCGGTCGGACAGCCGCGCGACGGCGACGCGCGCGCCGCCTATCTGCTGCTTGACCTCGGCAACCGCCGGGCACACTTCCGTCGAATTCCGTATGCGGTCGAACGGACACAGCATGAGATACGCGAACGGGGGCTTCCAGAGGCCTTGGCGGCTCGCCTCGAGCATGGTCTGTAGCGCCGCCGCGCTCCTCGTCGCGAGCTGTGGCGGCGACGCGTCGGGCACGCCGACGCTCGCGGAGGACGTCGGCTTGTCGCTCGCGGCCGAGACTGCGGAGGTCGAGGACGCGCTCGCCGCGGCGGACTACGGGGCCGCCCGGGAGGAAGCGCTCGACCTGCGCGACGGAATCGACGCAGCGATCGAGGCCGGTGAGATTCCCGATTCGCTGCAGCGCCCGCTCCTCGCCGCCGTGAACAGGCTGATCGAGTCGATCCCGAAGGACGAGCCGCCGTCGGAGGACGAACAGAAAGACGAGGAAAAGGACGAAGAGAAGGACGAGGAAAACGACAAGGAAAAGGACAAAGGCAACGGGAACGGCAAGGACAAAGGGAACGGCGACAAAGAAGGCGCCACGAGCACGGACGTGATGATGGTCGTCAACACCTTGACCGAGGGGAGCGACGACGGCTAGCGGGGCGGCGACGGCGTTCGCGGACGGCCGCTACACGGTCGAGCGGCTGCTCGGCCGCGGTGGGATGGCCTCCGTCTATCTCGCGAGCGACCGCGAGCTCGATCGGCCGGTCGCGCTCAAGGTGCTCGCCGAGCAGTACACCGAGGATGACGAGTTCGCCGAGCGCTTCCGCCGCGAGGCCCAAACGGCGGCGAGGCTTGCGCACCCGAACGTCGTCCAGGTGTTCGACACCGGCGAGGACGAGGGCCGCCTCTACATCGTCATGGAGTACGTCGAGGGCGAGGGGCTCGACGAGGTCCTCGCACGCGAGGGGCGGCTGTCACCCGACGACGTCCTCCCGCTCGGCCAACAGGCGTGCGCCGCGCTCCAATACGCGCACGAACAGGGCGTCATCCACCGCGATGTCAAGCCTGCGAACCTCCTTCTCCGTCGCGACGGGCTCCTCAAGGTCGCCGACTTCGGGATCGCCCGCGCCGGCCAGGCGACCCAGCTCACGCAGGTCGGAACGATCCTGGGCACGCTCAACTACCTCGCGCCCGAGCAGGCGCGCGGAGAGGACGTCTCTCCGCAGGCCGACATCTATTCGCTGGGCGCGGTCTTGTACGAGCTCTTCACTGGGGAGCCTCCCCGCCGGTTCGAGAACGTCGCGCAGCTCGCGACGCTCGGCGAGGAAGCTCCGCGGCCGGTGCGGGAGCTCGCGCCTGAGGTGCCCGCGGACGCGGAGGCCGCGGTCATGCGCTGCCTGGCCCGCAACCCCCGCTATCGACCCGGATCTGCGAGCGAGCTCGCCGACGACCTTCGGGACGGGACGCGCACCGCGTCCGTCACGCGGCCACTCGCCGGCGCGACCTCGTCGGCCGCTGCAACCGTCCCGCTTCGCCGCCGCCCGATCACGCGGCCCCCCTTCGACTGGCGGCCACTCGCGCTCGTCGCCACTCTGCTCGGAGCCGCCCTCATCCTCGGCTTCGTGCTCCTGCAGGGCGACGAACGCGGGGCTCCCCCCATCGAGCGCGTCCAGCCGTCGGGTGATCCGCTCGAGCAGTCGCGAAACATCGAAGAGTGGCTCCGCGAGCATACGGAGCGGAACGGGTAGCGAGGCCTAGCCGGATGCGACGTTGTCGCGCTCGAAAAGGACGATTCCTTCGCGGGCGAGCGAGACCTGGACCTCCTCGCGGCCCTTGTAGATCCGCCATTTCACGGTCGCGAGCGTGATCTCGAGCGCGTCCGCGATCTCGATGTACGAGAGCCCGACGACGTCACGAAGGAGGACCGCCATCTTCAGGTCGGCGTTGAGGTGGCCGACCGCACGCCAGACGGCGTCGATCGTCTCGACCTGCTCCGGCGGAGCATCGAGCACATCGAGCGGAGGCGCGTCTTCGATCGCCACCGTCCGATGCGGCTTGCGCTCACGAGCGCGAAGCTCGTCCAGGACGCGGTTCTTCGCGACCTGGAAGAGCCATGTCGTGAAGCGGCAGCGGAGCGAGAAGCCGGGCAGGCCCTGGTAGAGGCGCAGGAAGATGTCCTGTGTGAGGTCCTCGGCGAGGCCGCGATCGCCCACCATGCGGAAGACGTAGTTGTAGACGGGGGTCTCGTACGAGCGTACGAGCACTGCAAATGCGCGTTCATCTCCCCGCTGCGCCTTGCGAAGGAGTGCCGGATCCGGTTGAGGCAGGGCCACGCCGCTGAACGTGAGTATAGGTGCGAGCTCGATGCGCGGCGTCAGTCCGCCGTGAGGTCTCGCCCGCTCATCGCGGCCGGCTTCGCGAGCCCGAGGAGGCCGAGGCAGGTCGGGACGAGATCGGCCAGCGTCCCGCCGCCGGCGAGCGTGGCATCCTCCTTTGTGAGGACGAGCGGGACCGGGTTCGTCGTGTGCGCCGTATGGGGACTCGCTCCATCCGCCTGGAGCATCTCCTCGGCGTTGCCGTGGTCCGCGGTGACGAGACAGACGCCTTCGTGGGCTTCGACGGCGTCGACGACGCGCCGTAGGCAACCGTCCACCGTCTCGACGGCCTCGATCGCCGCGGGGATCACGCCCGTATGCCCGACCATGTCGGGGTTCGCGAAGTTCAGGATCGCGAACCGGTAGCCGGCGCCGATCTCGTCGACGAAGCGACGGGTCACCTCGGGCGCGGACATCTCGGGTTTCTGGTCGTAGGTCGGTACGTCACGCGGCGACGGGACGAGGATCCGCTTCTCTCCCCGCCACTCGTCCTCGTTGCCGCCGTTGAAGAAGTAGGTGACGTGCGCGTACTTCTCCGTCTCGGCGATGTGGAGTTGTCGCACACTCTGCTCCGCGAGCACCTCGGCCATTGCCTCTTCGACGTTCTGTTCGGGGAACGCGACCGGACAAGGGAAGTCGTCGCGATACCGCGTCATCGTCGTCAGGTCGAATCCCGCCTCGACGAGCTTCCCCGTGAGCTGCCGAGCGCGGTCCGGCCGAAAGTTGAAAAAGATGAGCGCATCGTCGAGCGTCGGATTCGGCCACGCCGGAGCAATGGCGACCGGCCGGATGAACTCATCCGTTATCCCTTGCGCATAGCTCGTCTCAATCGCCGTCGCGACGTCGGGCGCGCCGTCGCTCCGCCCATGGATCGCCTCGTACGCCTCTTCCGTCCGCTCCCACCGGCCGTCGCGGTCCATGGCGTAATAGCGGCCGGAGACCGTCGCGATCCGAGCGCGCTCGGCGACGAGCTCGGCGAGATCATCCGCTGCCGAGGTCGGCGAGACGTCGCGGCCGTCCGTGAACGCGTGGACGAAGGTGCGGTCGGCCATCCCCTCGCGCCGCGCGAGCTCGAGCAACGCACGCAGGTGGTCGATGTGGGAGTGGACGCCGCCGTAGGAGACGAGGCCGAGCAGATGGACATTGCTCCCGCGCGCGTGTGCCCGGCGAAAACCGCTGCGCAACGCTTCGTTCTCGTAGAACGTCCCGTCGTCGATCGCACGGTTGACGCGCATGAGGTCCTGGTAGACGACGCGGCCCGCGCCGATCGTCAGATGCCCGACCTCCGAATTTCCCATCTGGCCCGGCGGTAGACCGACGTCGGGCCCCGAGGCCGAGAGCGTCGTGTGAGGGAAGCGGGCCCAGAGCGCGTCGAAGACGGGGGTGGACGCGAGCGCAACGGCGTTTCCAGGGCCGGGCGGCGCACAACCCCAGCCGTCGAGGACGACGAGCGCTACGAGCGGATACGGCTCGCGGTCTCGCAAATCGCGGCGAACGATTCCACGTCGAGCGACGCGCCGCCGACGAGCGCGCCGTCTATGTCCGGCTGGGTGAGGAGCTCCTCGGCGTTCTCTGGCTTCACCGACCCCCCGTAGAGAACCGGCACGTCGAGGAGGCTCCGAATGAGCGCGTGCGCCTCCTCCGCCTGCTCGGGCGTCGCCGTCCGCCCCGTCCCGATCGCCCAGACAGGCTCGTACGCGATCGTGAGTCCCTCTGGGTCGCGCTCGCCGAGGGCGGCGGCGACCGCCTCGGCCTGGCGGCGGAGGACGGCCTCGGTCTCGCCCGCATCCCGCTCGTGCTCCGTCTCGCCCACGCACGCGATCACGCGCAAGCCGGCGTCCAGAATGCCTTCGATCCGCCGGGCGGCGCTCTCGTCCGTCTCGGCGAAGAGCTGCCGCCGCTCCGAGTGCGCGACGAGCGATCCGATGACACCTATTTCGGCGAGCATCGGCGGCGACACCTCGCCGGTGAAGGGACCTTCGTTCTCCCAGTGCGCGTTCTGGGCAAACACCTGGATGCGGGAGCCCGCAAGGGAATTCACCGCCTCGTCGAGCGACGTATACGGCGGACAGACGATCACGTCAACGTTCTCGAGATTCGCGAGGCGCTCCGCGAGTACGCGGCAGAACGCGATCGTCTCCGGCGCCGTCTTGAACATCTTCCAGTTTCCGGCGATCAGCACGTCACACGCTCCGGCTTGATCGCATCAGGGAGCGCCGCGAGTGATGCAACAAGCGGCTCGAGCACGCGGGTGCTGCAGCACAAGCCGTACGCCCGTAGCACTTCCTACGCCTCCGGGATCGCGGTTACGCCGGGGAGGTCTTTCCCCTCGAGGAGCTCGAGCGACGCACCGCCTCCGGTCGAAACCCAGTCGATTCGGTCGGCGAGGCCGAGCTCCTCGACCGCGCGGACGGAGTCGCCGCCGCCGACGACGGTGTGAGCGTCCGCAGAGGCGACGGCCTCCGCCACGGCGCGGGTGCCGGCGGCAAAACGTGGCCACTCGAACACCCCCATCGGGCCGTTCCAGAAG
>JALZEM010000317.1 GCA_030862005.1 Actinomycetota bacterium
GCACATGTCCTAGGGCGCATCGACGGCGGACATGGACCTACGGATTTCGTGAAGCGGGCGACGGGATTCGAACCCGCGACCCTCAGCTTGGAAGGCTGATGCTCTACCAACTGAGCTACACCCGCGCGCGCTCGGATCGTAGCTACGTTTGCCGCAGGCGGCGCGGCCGCGCGTCCGTCCCGCGGACCCCGACGCGGGCGGTACTTTTATTCGCACCCTCCTTGCGTAGGGTCTCGAACGCGTTCACGATCGAAGGGTCGAACTGCGCTCCGGAGCAACGACGAAGCTCGGCAAGCGCCTCCTCGGCCGAGATTCCGCGTCGGTAGACCCGGTCACTCGTCATCGCATCGAACGCATCGGCGACGAAGATGATCCTGGCTCCGAGCGGAATCTCGGACCCCGCGAGCCGGCCGGGGTATCCGTCGCCGTCCCACCGCTCGTGGTGGTGCAGCACCCAGTTGGCAACCGGATCGATCCCGAGCGACTCGAGCATCGCAAACCCGATCTGCGCATGGCGTTCGAGAACCGCCCGCTCTTCGTCCGTCAGCGGGCCCGGCTTCTTCAGGATCTCTTCGGGCACGGCGAGCTTCCCCAGGTCGTGCAGGCGCCCCGCGAGGCGTACGAGCTCCACGTCGTTGCCCTCGAGCCCCAATCGCACAGCGAGCAGGCCGGAGAGCTCGCCCACGGCGAGGCAGTGGCGGCCGGCGTATGCATCGCGCTCGTCGACGGCCTTCGCGAGGCTCGCCGCGGCGCGAAGTCTTGCCGCGCGGTCGGTCTCGTCCGCGAGACGGCGAAGCTGCGTGATCTCCACGTCCTCAGGCTGGTGCATCCGGACGCGGTTCTTTCCCTCGTCTTTCGCCTGGTAAAGCGCGCGATCGGCCCGCCGCATGAGCTCGCGCTCGTCCGAAGCATGATGGGGAAACGACGCAACGCCTACGGATAGCGTGAGCCGAACCCCGGGAGCGTAAGACCGGCCCGTCACACGGTCCACGACGCGCTGCGCGAACTTTGCGGCTTCCGCCCCGTCCGAGCCGGGGAACAACAGCGCGAACTCGTCGCCGCCGAGGCGGAACGCCTCGCCGGGGTGGCGAAGGCGCCGCGCGATCTCGACAAGGACCGAATCGCCCGTTCCGTGGCCGTACGTGTCGTTGATCGCCTTGAAGTCGTCGAGGTCGAGCAAGCACAGCGTCAACGGCGAGCCCGAGGTCTGGGCGACGGCGAATTCGGCATCGAGGCGCTCGTTGAACGACCGTGCGTTCCCGAGGCCCGTGAGTGGGTCGGTCCGCGCAAGGCGCATCGCCTCGAGCGCGCGGTGGACCGAGCGCTGGTAGAGCGCGATTGCGAGCAACGGTCCGATCAGCGGCACGGTCAGAAGCGGCGACCGATCCCAGACCACGACGAGCATTAGCGTCACGGAAGCCATGATCGAGAACGGCACGACCGTCCACCGGACGTATCGGAGTAGAAGAGGGGCGAACCGCTCCCGTGAGCTTCGGCCGATCACGAGCGCCAGGAGCGCGATGTTGACGGCGTAGAACCCGACCGACCCGCACATGGCGCCGAGGAGGAGCGGCGCCAGGTCATCACCGCGAAACGGCGCCGCGGCCGCGCCGGCGACACCGGCCGCGAGGGCGTAGACCGCCGTGTTGTAGACGACGCGGATGCTCGCGGGCCGTCGGTGCCCGCCCTCGATGAGCGCCATCGTCGCCGCTGCGACCACCACACCCGCGGCCCAGCCGTAGATCACGCCCGCACCGACGATGAAGATGTTCGCGAGCGAGGTCCCGCCGACAGGGACGCCCTCGATTGGAACCGGAAACGCCTCGGCGAACGTCGCGGCGACGAGGAGTGCGAGTACGCCGACGAGAATGCGAACGTCCACGTCGGACCGGGCGAGCGCGATGACCGCGGCGGTCGACGTGGCGGCTCCGGCCGTCGACACGGGGCCGACGACGGGCAGAAGCCACGTCGTTTCGCGCGATAGCCTCAGTCTCAGCGAGCGCTCGGCGAAGCCGTGGTCAGGACGGGTTATCCCCAGGACCACCCGCTCCAGTCACCACCCGACGCCGCCACGAGCACGGCGGTCGTGACGCACACGATCCTCCACCGAAGCATGGGTTTACCCCCTTTTTGTCCCGAGACCGGAGGCCGCCGCCGGTGTTGACTATTGACATAAGCGTAGCCCAATCGGGGAACATTTTCCACAGCCCGCCTGGGGTAGGAGAGCGGGCGGGTTCGGGCGTTACCGCGCGGTGGCGGGAACTACCACTTCCAGCCGCGCGCGCCGCCGAGGAAGGAGGCAAGCGGGACGACGAGGACGATGACGCGGACGAGGGCTGTGGACATGCGGGTCATTCTAATTCCTTTCGATGATATTTGAATAGATCCGCCAAGGATTTCGGCGGGTTGACGACTTTTGGCATCCCTCTGGCGGGGGAACGGGCTCACCGCGTCCGCTGCGTATGGCCGCGGGTGCTGCCGAGCCGGGCGCCGGAGCCGACGGTGATGCCTTGCACCGGGGCGGCGAGCGACAAGCCCCCGGTCTTCCACGACTAGGGTCTCGCGAATGAGGCCGCCGCCGTGGAGCTGGGGCCCCGCGTGGGACGAGCTCGCGGCCGTCGTCCTCATCTCCACGGCCTACGCGATCGCGATTCGGCGCTACGGCGCCGACCGGCCGCGCGTTGTCGCGTTCACCGGAAGCCAACTTCTCGTCCTCGCCGTCTTCGTCACCCCGATCGACACGCTCGCCCTCAACTACCTCCTGTCGGCGCACCTCTTTCAGAACGTCGTCCTCGCCGAATGGGCGCCGGCCCTCGCAGTCCTCGGAGTCAGCCCCGCGCTCGCACGCGCGGCGGGCCGCTACCGGATCGTTCGCGCCATAACGCATCCGCTCGTCGCGCTTCCGTTCTGGCTCGTCACGTATGCGGTCTGGCACATACCGCGCATCTACGACGGTGCGCTCCGGCATGACGCGCTACTGCACGTCGAGCACGCCAACTACTTCC
>JALZEM010000319.1 GCA_030862005.1 Actinomycetota bacterium
GCCTCGGTGAGGACGAGCTCGAGCGTCGGATGGCGCGCCCTGAGCTCGGTGATCGCAGCCGGAACGATCGTCGCGTACGCCGTCGGGAACGACGCCAGCCGGATGGTTCCGCGTTGGAGCCCCGCGATCGCCTGAATGTCGGCCTCCGCCGCCCGCACGCGCGCGAGGATCGCATCCGTGTGCTCCACGAGCGCTCGCCCTGCCTCCGTCAGCCGAACGCTACGCGGCCCGCGCTCCACCAATGCGACGCCCGCCTCGCGCTCGAGAGCGGCGATCTGCTGGGATACGGCCGAGGGGGTGAACGAGAGCGCCTCCGCGGCGGCACTGATCGTCCCGCGCGCGGCGACCTCTCGAAGCAGGCGCATCCGTCGAACCTCGAGCATCAGATCCCCTTAACCATACGACAGGAAAGAAGAATGGTCGCTGGGGGTCGCGCCGGGCACGGTTGACGCGGTGAAGAGTCTCCGCCGGTTCCTCGTGCCCGCGTGGCTCGCGTGGCGTCGTCTCGGCCACCACGTGGGGCGCATGGCCGTCGTCTCCCTCGGCATCGCCGCGGCCGCAGGCATGCTCGCCGCGGTTCTCGCGGGAAGCCTCGTCGCGCAGGACCGGAGCGTGGCCGAGCACGTCTCGCAGATTCCGTCGTCGGCGCGGGCCGTGCGGGCACTCTGGTTCGGCGTGCCGGGTCAGGGCGAGGCGTACGCCGCTCTCGACCGGCTCGCCCGCGCGGCAATCGTGCCGGTGCTCGACCGCGATCCGAGCGCGGTTGTGCTGTTTCGGGAGAGCACGATCGCCGGGCGCTTCATCGGCCTCGGCGCCGTCGACGATCTCGCGAGGTGGGTTCGCGTCGACGTCGGCCGGCTCCCGCGAAAATGCACGCCGCGCCGCTGCGAGGTCCTCCGCGTGCGCGGGTCGGGACCGCTCCCGAGCGTCCCCGGACTGCGACTGGTATCGGTCGGCCGCGGCGATCTTACGTCGTCCGCGCTCTTCGGCGATGCGATTCCTCCCGCGAAGAACGCGCTCGGCGAAGCGGAGTTGAGCGCGCATTTCCAGCGCGCGCGCCGGTATCACCGGCCGCCCGCGCCGCCCCTCGTCCTCGCGGAGGGAGTGACCGGACTCGTGAGCTCGACGGAGCTCTCGACGACGTACCGCACCTACGGGTGGGTGGTCCCGCTCGAGCCCGCCGACGTCCATCCGTGGACGGTCGACGGCGTCCTCGACCGGATCGAGCGCGCACGGACAACGCTCACGGCGGAGTCTGTCGCGGCGGACCTGACCGCGCCGACGGGCGATCTCGCAGCGGCGCAAGACGCGAGCCGCGTTGCGGGCAGGCGCCTTGCCCTGCTCGGCGGCCAGGCCGCTGCCCTCCTGCTTGCGTTCGCTGTTCTCGCGGCGACGCGGATGCGCCGCGACGTCGAGGCGGTCTGGCGGCGCCTCACCTGGCTCGGCGCGCCGCGGTGGCAGCTTGCAATGACGACCGCTGTGGAGCTCGTAGTCGTGGCGGCGCTGGGCGTCGCCGCCGGATGGGCACTGGGAGGAGCGGTAGCCGCAGCGCTCGCGCGCGAGGCGAACTTGCCGGCAGGCGACATACTCGCCCACTCGGTCCTGTCGGCTGGCGGGCTTCTCCTCGCGGCCGCGCTCGCAGGCACCGCAGCAGCGGTTGTCGGCGCCGTGCTTGCGATCGGGCGGGTCCGCATCGGCGGGCTCACATTGTCGCCGCTCGACCTCGCTGCGGTCGGAGCGCTCGCGGTCACCGGTGTTGCCGTCGCGCGTGGTGAGGCGGACGAGGCGGCGCTCCTTCGCGACCGCGGCACGGGAGTCGTGCTCCTCCTCATCCCCGCGCTCGTCGCGTTCGCGGGCGCTGTGGTCGTCGCCCGCGCGCTTCCACCGGTCTTGCGCCTGCTCGAACGCGTCGTCCCGCGGCGTGCCGTTCCCGCTCGCCTCGCGGCAATCTCGCTCGCACGAAACCCTGGTTACGCCGCCGCCGCCGTCGCATTCCTCGTCGTCAGCATCGGGCTCGCGCTCTTCGCCGAGACATACCGCGCGACGCTGGCGCGCGGGCATGACGACCAGGCGGCGTTCGCCGTCCCCGCCGACTTCGTCGTGCGGGAGGACCTGTCCCGGCTCATCCCCGTGCGGGACGTCGCGACTCCGGCCGGGCTCGAACGGCTGCGCGTCGGCGAGGTCTACCCAGTGACGCGGCTGCAGGCGAACGTCCCGCGGGCCGCAAATGTGACCGGGATCACGCTACTCGGCGTCGATGCCGACCTGATCTCGCGCCTCGACGGGTGGCGCGACGACTTCGCACGCAGTTCACCTGCGGCGCTCGCGCAGCGTATCGACGCGGCCGTCGAGGTTGAGCTGGACGGTCCGGACGTTCCCGCAGACACGCGGTCGCTTGCGCTCCGGGTGTCGGCGACAGGGCCGCCCATCACTCTCGTCGCGCTCATCCGGACGCGCAACGGCGCCTTTTCGCCTGTGGATCTGGGGACGACGAACGCGAGCCGGCCGGTGCGCCTCGTGGCGCCGCTTCCGGCGGAGGCGCGCGGCGGCCGCGTCATTGCTCTGCGGCTCCTTCCACCGGAGCGGACGCAGGAGCGAGGCGCTGACGCGGGCGAACCGGCGCGCGGCACGCTCGTCCTCGAGCCGATCGCGGCGCGGCGAGATGGGATCGAGACGATCCTGACGGACTTCGCCGAATGGCGCGGCGTCGCCGGCGTCCGCCGGATCGGCCACGTGCAGGGTTTGCGCACCATGCTCCGCTTCACCGTCACGAACCAGGTCGAGACGTACTTCAGGCCGGCGCAGCCGACGGATGGGATGCCCGTGCCCGCAATCGCGTCGCCGCGGCTCGCGGCACTTATCGGGAAGGAGAGCCTTCTCCCGCTGAACGTCATGGGTCAGACGCTCGTCACACGTGTCGTGGGAACGGCGAAGCGGTTTCCGGGAACGTCCGGCGATTTCGTCGTCGCCGACGAGCGGGTGCTCGCGACGGCGCTGAACGCTGGCCGACCCGGATCCGGCTTCACGACCGAGCTGTGGGTGGACGCCGCCTCGACCGCGCGCCGGGCCGAGCTCGAGAGCGAGCTTCGTCGTCCGCCCTTCGACGTCCTCGAGGTCGATTCGCGGAGCGAACGGCTGGACGATCTGCGCCGCGAGCCGATCGCGCGGGCGTCGCTCCTCATGCTTGCGGCCGCGGCCGTCGTCGCACTCGTGCTCGCGCTCACCGGTCTCCTCCTCGGCACGATCGCCGATCTGCGCGACGACAGCGGCGAGCTCTTCGATCTCGAGGCTCAGGGGGCGAGCCCGGCGTCGTTGCGTCGCCACATGCGCCTCCGGGCCTCCGTTGTCGGCCTCTTCGGGGTCGCGGGCGGTGCGTTCGTGGGCGCGGTGCTCAGTGCGCTCGTCGTGAGTGTCGTCACGCTGACGGCGAGCGGAACACGCGCTGAGCCGCCGCTCGTCTTGACGATGCGCTGGCCCATCGTCGCGGCGGCGGCGGCGGGCGGGATCGCCCTGGCAGCGCTCGTCGTCGGGGTCGTCACGGCGGCTGCGTTTCGCGCGGAGTCGGTGGCGCGCTACGGCGAGGCCGCCGAATGAGGGCGGCGATCGAAGCCAGAGACGTTTTTCGCGTCTACTCCACTCCGCAGGGGGACGCGGCCGCGCTCCAGGGGCTCTCAGTGACCGTCCACGAGCGCGAGGTGCTGACGGTTCTCGGGCCGAGCGGCGCGGGGAAGACCACGTTCCTCCGGATTCTCGCCGGCCTCGACCGACCTTCCGCGGGAACGGTCCGCGTGTTCGGCCGGGAGATCGGGAAGCTCGGAGGCCGGATGCTCGCCGCCTACCGCGTGAATACGCTGGGGTACGCGGATCAGCATTACGCCCGTGCGCTTGCGGCCGAGCTAACCGCGCGCGACCTGGTATCGGTGCCGCTACGCCTCCGGGGCGTCCCGCGCGGCCGCGCGGAAGCGCGCGCCGATGAGCTCCTCGAGCGGGTCGGTCTTGCCGAGCAGCGGAACGCGCGGCCGCCGGAGCTCGCGGGCGGGGAGCAGCAGCGCGTCGGCGTCTGCGCCGCGCTCGCGCACCGACCGCCGCTCTTCCTTGCCGACGAGCCGACGGGCGAGCTTGATTCTCTGAGCGCCGGTGAGGTCTACCGTCTCATCGGCGAGCTCGCGCGCGAGCAGGGATCGACGGCGGTGATCGTGAGTCACGATCCCGCCTCATCCGCGATCGCCGATCGGACAATTCAAATCCGCGACGGGCGCGTGAGTGAAGAGTCTGCGCGCGCCGCGAGCGGGGAGGAGCTGATCGTCGTCGGCCGGGGCGGCTGGCTTCGCGTCTCCGAAGAGCTCCTTCGCCGCGTCGGCATCGGCTCGCATGCGGCCGCCCGTCTCGAGGGGAGAGGGATCGTCCTGAGTTCGGCCGGAGACGGTCGCGGTCCTGAGCAGCCCGATCCGGCGCCGCCCGCAGCAATTCCCGCTCGGCGCGACGACCACGCGGATGGGCAGGTCGCGAGCGTTGCCGGGCTCGTGAAACGCTACGGCGAGGGTGAGACGGCGTCGATTCCGATCGACGGGCTGAGCGCATCGTTCGAAGCGGGACGCCTCTATGCGGTCACCGGGCCCTCGGGCTCAGGGAAGACGACGTTTCTCCACGTCCTGGCCGGGCTCGAGCGACCTACGGCGGGGGAGGTCGTCGTGCTCGGGACCCCGCTCGGCCCCCTCGACCGCGGCGCGCGGGCCCGGCTCCGGCGCCGCGCGATCGCGCTCGTCGGCCAGCAGGCGGGCCTGGTTCCGTTCCTGACCGCCCGGGAGAACGTCGAGCTCGGCCTCGAGCTCCGGGAGATCGATCTGACCGACCGCGACCTCGCGGTCAGCGCACTCGCCGCGGTCGGGCTCGCCGAGCGAACCGACCAGTACGTCGGCCGGCTCTCTGCGGGCGAACGCGTTCGCGTCGCCGTCGCGCGGGCTCTCGCCGCGCGCCCCTCGCTCCTGCTCGCGGACGAGCCCACCGCCCGACTCGATCAGGGGAACGCGCTCGCGATCGCCGCGCTCCTCGCGCGGCTCGCGCACGAGAGCGGGGCGACGGTGATCTGCGCGACACACGACTCGCTCGTGATCGAGCAGGCGGATCATGAGCTCCCGCTCGCGCGTCGGCGCTCTCAGACGGAGAGCTCTTCGGGCACGAGGTCGAGCTCCAGGAGTTGACCGTTGCGGATAACCGAGAGCGGCACGCGGACGCCGATCAGCTCGGCGACCATGAGCCGCTGGACGTCGTCGACCCGCGAAACGCGCGTCCCGTCGATCGCGACGATCAGGTCCTCCGCACGCAAGCCCGCGCGCGCGGCCGGCGTGTCCGGCAGGACCTCCACGACCTCGACGCACATGTCACCTTCCACGTCGCGCCGGTTCCGTGGAGGAACCGGTCTGGGCCCGCCCGCGATTCCGAGGTGCGCGCGTCGGAACCGGCCCTCGGACATGAGTGCGCCGATCACCTTCCGCGTCGTCGCGTTCACGGGAACGGCGAGGCCGAGGCCGACGCCGGCAACTGCGGTGTTGATTCCGACGACACAGCTCGTGCTGTCCGCGAGCGCGCCGCCCGAGCTGCCAGGGTTCAGCGCAGCGTCCGTCTGGATGACGTTGTCGATTACGCGGCCCGAGTTCCTCGCGCGCGCGGGAAGCGATCGGCCGAGCGCCGAGACGACGCCCGCCGTAACGGAGCCGGCGAAACCGTGCGGGTTCCCGATCGCGACGACGAGCTGCCCGACGCGGAGCTCGCCGGCCTCGCCGAGCCGAGCCGGTACGAGGTCGTCCGCATCCGCGCGGAGGACGGCGAGATCCGACAGCGGATCGCGGCCGACGACCGAGAACGCATGCTCGCGTCCGTCGACGAACGTCGCGCGCCCCTCGCTGCCGCGGCCGGCGACGACGTGCGCCGACGTAACGAGGAACCCGTCAGGGGTCAGGACGACGGCGCTTCCGCCGCCGACAGGCATGCGGCCGGCTCGGCCGCGACGGAGAACTCGGAGGTTCGCGACGGACGGCGCGAGCGCTTCGGCAACGGCGACGACCGTGCGCGAGTACGCGTCCAGCGCCTCCGCCTCCGAGCGACGTTGTTCCGCGGTCGCCATCGTCACGCCTCCTGTGTCGTCGTTGCCTCCTCGAAGGAGACGACGACGGCCCGCTCGTCCGTGCCGCGAACGACGTTCAGCTCGAGACTTCCGTCGGCGGCGTCGACTGCGCGGAAGAGATCGTCGACCCGGTGGATCGGCTCGCCCGCCGCGGCGACGATCAGGTCGCCCCGCTCCAGACCTGCACGCTCTGCCGGCGTCGCCTCGAGCACGTCTCGCACGAGGAGGCCGTCGCGCTCCGGGAGACCGACCGCACGCCGCATCCGCCGTGCCGCACGTGCCGGTGCGATGCCGACGCCCAGCGTTCGCCGCGAGGGTGCCTCCCCGCGCGCGAGCGCGTCGGCGCGCTCCCGCAGAGTCGCGTCCGCAGCGAGCGCAAGGATCAGAGAGCCCTCGAGCCTGATCGTGTTGATGCCCAGGAGCCGGCCGCGTTCGTCGACGACGGGACCGCCCGACGAGCCACGGACGAGCGGCGCCGTGTGTTCGATGCTGCCCGTGATCCGGCGCCCTCGCGGGCCCCGGAACGAACGCCCGGTTGCCGAGACGAGCCCGAACGTGGTACGAAGGCCGCGTCCACCGGGGTTGGCGAGGGCGAAGACCGCCGTTCCCACGGCCACGTCGGCGCCGTCGGTCCACTCGATCGGCGGGGCGTCGCCTGTGTCGGCCTTGATCACCGCAAGATCGCCGTCTGGATCGACGCCGGCCACGCGCCCCGGGGCCTGCCGGCCGTCCCCGAACGTGAGGGTCACGTCGTCGCTCCGGAGGTTGTGGGCATTCGTGAGGACGGCTCCGTCGCCGATCACGAGCCCGGACCCGAATCCCCACCCCCGGCCGAGTCCGACGACCGAGGGTCCGATCTCGGCGGCGATCCGGCCGACCGCCTCCTGCAATTCGTGCAACACGCTCATGGGTGCTCCTTTAAGCAGTTACTTGCGGATTGCAAGCTACTACATATGAACGGAGTCGCGCCGCTACGATCCGACCCATGAGTGCACGGCGTCCGTCTTCGCCGCTCGAGGAGGCCGTCACCCGCGTCGGCGACCGCTGGACGCTCCTCGTCGTTCAGGCGCTCCTCGACAGTCCGCGCCGCTTCAACGAGCTCTCGGACGAGGTCGCCGGGATCGCCCCGAACATCCTCACTCAGCGGTTGCGCCACCTCGAGCACGAAGCGCTCGTCGTCGCGCGGCCGTACTGCGAGCGGCCGCGGCGCGTTGTCTACGAGCTCACGGAACGAGGGCGGGAGCTCGCCGGTGCGCTTCGGCTTCTGTCCGAGTGGGCGTCACGTGACGCGGACGATCCCGACCATCTACGGCATGCGGCGTGCGGGACTCCGCTCGAGGCGCGCTGGTACTGCGAGACGTGCGAGCGCGCCGTGGACGAGGTCGAAGCGGCGGACGCGGAATTCGTCTAGGCACGTAACCGGCCGTGTAAGCAGTTCCTAGGACGGGCGGACGTGAGTAAAACGCGTCGTCTTCGGGGACCGTCAGAGCGTTCCTCCACGAAAGGACGAACATGGGCATCATCGGCTGGATCCTGCTGGGCCTCGTGGCCGGCGTGATCGCGAAGGTGATTTTCCCGGGTGACGACTCCGGCGGCATTCGTCACCATCCTGATCGGCGTGGCCGGCGCTTTGCTCGGCGGCCTGATCGCACGAGCGCTCGATCTCGGCGACCGGATCGACGAGTTCTTCGACCTGAGCACGTGGCTCGCCGCCATCATCGGCGCGATCATCCTGCTCGTCGTCTACCGCATGCTGGTGGGAAGGAGGGGCGAGCGCGGCGCGGTCTAGCGGCGGGTCCATAGTCGCCGAGCGGGCGGTACGAGCGCCGGCCCCTTCGCTGGATCCCCTTTCCAAGGGATTTAGGTGGCACGATCTTCCTTCACACTGCGTGCAACTACTGGGAGAGAGATGAAAATGATTCTGCGGCAGAGAATGAGGGCGATCGCGTGCGCCCTTGCAGTGACGTTCGGCCTGGCGGGGGTCTCCGCCGCGGCGGCACGTGCCGAGGGCCCACCACCCGGCAACTTGCCGAACTTCGCCGCGACGCCCGACAACCTGTCCAGCGAGCAGTGGAGCCTCGTCCATATCCGCGCGTTCGAGGCGCATGCCATCACCGGCGGCAGCCCGCTCGTGCGCGTCGCGCTCATCGACACGGGGATCGACCAGGGTCATCCCGAGTTCGCAGGACGGATTGACTTCACGACCAGCGTGTCGTGCGCGACGGGAACACCGAATCCGGCTCCCCCCGCGTGGCTGGACGACAACGGCCACGGCACGCACGTAGCGGGGATCGTCGGTGCCGGCGACAACGGCTTCGGCATCGTCGGCGTCGCGCCGCACGTCCAGCTCGTCATCGTGAAGGTCGCAGACCGCGGCCAGCCGATCACGCCCGAGCGGGCGGCGTGCGCGTTCAACTGGGTCGCGACGCATCAGATCGATGTCGCGAACGCGAGCTTCGCGATCGACAAGGGGCCGACCCCCGCGGGCGACCCGCTCGACTTCTATTGCCACAACGAACGGGCCGACCAGGCGGCGATTACGCTTGTGAGGAAGGCCGTTCTGCGGGCGCGCGCGGCCGGGACGACGATCGTCGCGTCGGCCGGAAACAACAACCTTGACCTCGCCCACCCGCCGACGGGGAACGACTGCATCCGCATGCCGGTCGAGCTGCCGGGTGTCGTCGGCGTGTCGAGCGAGGGCCGCTTCGGCGACCGAGCCAGGTCCACGCCCCCCGGCCCCTCCAACTATGGCGTCGGCGTGATCGACGTCGTTGCGCCGGGCGGAGACGACCTTCAGGGCGGACCAGTCCAGGGACGGATTCTCTCGACCTTCCCGTCTTACATCCCGATTCCGCCGAACGTCCCGCCGAGCATCGTCGATGGCCCTCCCGGTGCGACCTACCGCTATAGCCTCGGCACGTCGCAGGCTGCGGCGCATGTCAGCGGCGTGGCGGCGCTGATCGTCAGCCGCTTCGGGGACATCCACAACGTGCAGAACGGGAAGCTCCGCCCCGGTCTCGTCGAGGCGTTCCTCCAGCAGACGGCGCAGCCGAAGCCGTGCCCGCCCGACCCCGAGTGCGACGGCGGCGCGGGGCACAACGGCTATTTCGGCCACGGCCGTGTAGACGCGCTGGCCGCGGTTACGCACGAGCCCGCGAACCGCTAGGTCAGCCGGCGGCGGATCGGCGGCCGGGCAAGCCGCGGCCCGTCGCTACGAGCTCTTGATGCCGGCGATGAGCTTCTCGACGGACGCCTTCGCGTCGCCGAAGAGCATCGCGGTCTTCGGGTTGTAGTAAAGCTCGTTCTCGATCCCTGCGAATCCCGGGTTCATGCTGCGCTTGAGGACGATCACGTTCGCCGCCTGGTCGACGTCGAGGATCGGCATCCCGTAGAGCGGGCTATCCCGATTCGCCCGCGCGGCCGGGTTGGTCACGTCGTTTGCGCCGATGACGAGGGCGACGTCCGTCCGCGGGAACTCGGGGTTTGCGTCGTCCATGTCGTAGAGCTGCGGGTACGGAACACTCGCCTCGGCGAGGAGGACGTTCATGTGGCCGGGCATCCGGCCCGCCACCGGGTGGATCGCGTACTTGACCTTGACTCCGCGCGCCTCGAGCAGGTCGGCGAGCTCCCGCGTCGCGTGCTGCGCCTGGGCGACGGCGAGCCCGTAGCCGGGAACGACCACTACCTGCCGCGCGTACGCGAGCATGACTGCGGCGTCCTCGGCTGTGGTCTCCCGGACCATCCCGTCCCCGGTCTCCGCCGCTGCGGGCGCCGGCCCCGTCGGCGCAGCCCCGAACGCTCCGAAGAGGACGTTCGCGAGCGAGCGATTCATCGCGCGGCCCATCAGGATCGTCAGCAACGTCCCGGAGGCCCCGACCAGGGTTCCGCCGATGATGAGCGCGTTGTTGTCGAGGACGAATCCCGTTGTGACCCCGCCGAGCCCCGAGAAGGCGTTCAGGAGCGCGATCACGACCGGCATGTCGGCGCCGCCGATCGGGAGGACGAGGAGGATCCCGAAGACGAACGAGAGCGCGATGGCGATGACGAGCCAGGCCTCGTTTTCCGTCACCGCCGTCAAAGCCGCGAGCGCCAGCGCGCCGGCGAAGACGGTGGCGTTCACGAGCTGCTGACCAGGGAAGACGAGCGGGCGCCCCGGCATCAGCTCCTGGAGCTTCGCGAACGCGAGGACGCTCCCCGAGAACGTAAGCGGCCCGAGGAGCGCCGACCCGAGCGTGGCAACCAGCGTGTCGGCCGCGGGCGACTCAGCGGCCGCGACGATCCGGTGGAACTCCGCCGCGGCGACGAGCGCCGCAGCGCCTCCGCCGAGGCCGTTCAGGAGTGCGACCATCTGCGGCATCGCCGTCATCTGGATGCGGCGCGCGACGGGAAGGCCTATAGCGACGCCGACCGCAATTCCCGCCGTCACAAAGATGTAGCGATCGACCTCGGCGAGCGTAAGCGTGAAGACGACTGCGACCGCCATGCCAACCGCGGCAATCCAGTTCCCCGACCGTGCCGTTCGCGGTGAAGCGAGCCGCCGGATCCCGACGATGAACAAGACCGCCGCCACGACGTAGGCGAGGTTGACGACCCACGGGGAGAACGAGAAGGCGAGCGTCACTGCCCGGATTCGCGCGATCTGCCCTTGAACATCTCGAGCATCCGGTCGGTCACGAGGAAGCCGCCTACGACGTTGATGGTCGCGAACACGATCGCGATGAACGTGAGCACCTGCTCCACGATCGAATCAGATGCGCCGCCGACCAGGATCGCGCCGACGAGGACGATTCCGGAGATCGCGTTTGTCCCGGACATCAGCGGCGTGTGGAGGAGCGTCGGGACGCGAGCGATGAGCTCGAAGCCGAGAAAGACGGCGAGCGCGAAGATGGTGAGGCTCGCAATGAGCTCCGCGCTCATCGGCGCCTCCGGACCGGGATGACGGCGTTCATCGGCCTCTACGCCCTGTGGGGGCGGGTTCCGCTGCAACGGTCCGGCGTGGCCGCGCTCACGCGGCCACCGGCTGCTTTCGGATCTGGCCGTCGTGCGTAACGCAGGTCTCCCGCACGATCTCGTCGTCGAAGTCGAACGCGAGCTCGCCGTCGCGAATGAGGAGGCCGAGGAAGCTCGTGACGTTGCGTGAGTACATCTGGCTCGCATGAAGCGGCATCGTGCTCGGGACGTTCGTCTCGCCGATCACCGTGACGCCCTCGTAGGTGATCGTCCGGCCCGGTTCGGTCACCGCGCAGTTTCCGCCCATCTCGGCCGCGAGGTCGACGACGACGGCCCCCGGGCGCATGCGGCGGACGGCGTCCTCGGTGACGAGGAGCGGCGCCGGCTTCCCGGGGATGAGCGCCGTCGCGATCACCGCGTCCGAGTCCGCGACGTGAAGCGCGAGCAGCTCGCGCTGGCGCTCCTGCTCGTCCGCCGCGAGCGCGACGGCATACCCGCCGACGCCCTCCGCGCCCTCGACATCGAGCTCGAGAAACGACGCGCCGAGGCTTTCGACCTGCTCCTTGACGACCGGCCGGACGTCGTAGCCCGCGACGATCGCGCCGAGTCGCCGAGCCGTCGCGATCGCCTGAAGGCCGGCGACCCCCGCGCCGAGGACGAGGATCCGCGCGGGCGGGATCGTTCCCGCCGCCGTCGTCAGCATCGGAAAGAACTTGCCGACGGACGCGGCGGCAAGGATCGCCGCCTTGTATCCCGCGACAGTCGCCTGCGAGGAAAGGGCGTCCATCGGCTGCGCGCGCGTGACGCGCGGGATGGCGTCCATCGAGAAGCTCGTGACGCCGCGCTCGGCGAGCGCCTGGACGAGGTCGCGATTCACCAACGGCTGAAGGAATCCGACAACCGTGGATCCCGAGGGGAGGCGCTCGACCTCGTCCGGTGCGGGCCTCTGGACCTTGCACACCAGATCGGCCTGCGCGTAGACCTCATCGACCGCGCTGATACGCGCTCCGGTGTGCTCGTAGGCGGCGTCGGGGAACCCTGCGGCCGCGCCCGCTTCGTGCTCTACGAGAACGTCGACCCCGCCGCCGAGACGCGCGACGGAGTCCGGGACGAGTCCGACACGACGCTCGCCCGGCGCGGTCTCCTTGACGACGCCGATCCGCATCGGACGGAAGTGTAGGGGCGGCGCACGCGACGCCTACATTCGCGGGCGGCCGCCCGGTACGCTCCTCCGCGTGCACGAGTGGCTGATCGCCGCAAGCGAGCGGCTCGCCGCGGACACCGCAGGCGAACCCTCGGACTACGCGCTCACGCAGGAGGAGATCGACGACCTGCTCGAGCTTGCGCGCGTTGCGGCACACGAGAGCGGCGAGCGGATCAACGCCCCGCTCGTGTGCTACCTCGTCGGGCTCGCGCGCGCGCGGCACGGGCGCGACCTCGGCGACCTCGTCGACGCAGTGGTAGCGAAGCCGCTCTAGCGCGCCCCGCGCAGCTACCGGTTCATGGCCCGGCGTAGTCGCCGCTAAGCTCCGGCCCGTGCCGGAGCTCGCGGGGTACACGGCGATCGTCACCGGAGCCTCGAGCGGGATCGGGCGCGCGACCGCGACTGCGCTCGCCCAGGCCGGCGCACGAGTTGCCGTCGGCTCGAGGCGCGTCGAGCGACTCGCCGCCCTTGCCGATGAGCTCCCTGAAGAGCCCGTGGTTGCGCCCCTCGATGTCATCGATCCCGCGAGCGCCTCGAGCTTCGTCGAGCATGCCGCGTCCGCGCTCGGGCGCATCGACATCCTCGTGAACAACGCAGGCCTCGCGCTCGGCCGCGCCTCGATCGCCGAAGGCACCGACGAGGACGATCTCGTCATGTTCGAGACGAATGTCCTCGGGCTCGTCCGCATGACCCGGCTCGTGCTTCCGCACATGGAAGACCGGCGGGGACACATTGTGAATCTCGGCTCGTGGGCCGGTCGAGAGGCGTACACGTACGGCGGCATGTACGTCGGCTCGAAGTATGCGGTGCGGGCGCTCACGTACGTTCTCCGGAAGGAGCTCGTCGGGCGGATCCGCGTCACGACGGTCGACCCCGGGATGGTGGGCGGGACCGAGTTCTCGGACGTCCGGTTCCGTGGAGACGAGGCGCGCAAGCGCGCCGTCTACGAGGGCGTGAGCTACCTCACGGCCGAAGACGTCGCGGACTGCATCCTGTGGGCGGTGACACGGCCGCCACACATGAACGTCGACGAGATCGTCGTCAAGCCCCTCCAGCAAGCGAGCCAGGATCAGATCGTCCGCGACGAAACGGCCTCGAGCGCGAATTCACGTACCAACTAGTGGCGCTGACCATTCTCGAGGGCTCGACGTTCTGCGTGTGCGACGATCGCGGCGACCTCGACGGCCCGACGACGGGGTTCTTCACGCACGACACGAGGTTTCTCTCGCGCTGGATCCTGACGATCAACGGCGCGCGGCCCCTCGTGCTGTCGTCGGGCCGAGTCGAGTACTACTCGGCTGCGTTCTACCTCCGCAACCCCGTCACGGGCGGGTTGGGGCAGGACGAGCTCTCGATCGCGCGCGAGCGTTTCGTCGGCGAGGGGATGCAGGACCACCTCGTCGTGCAGAACCACGCGCACCGGTCGATCGAGCTCGAGCTCGGCTTGGAGGCGGGGAACGACTTCGCCGACATCTTCGCCGTCAAGGAGTACGACTTCGCGCTCGGCGATCCGCAGCATGCAGAGCCGCTCCCCCCGCTCGTGCCGCTTGCGTACGAGGCCGAGGAACGCCGCCTCGTCCTGGCAGCTGCGGATGACTTCCCCGGGCTCACGGAGGTCTTCTTCTCGCAGCCGGGCGAGGTCGAGGGCGCGGCGGTCCGGTATCGGATCGCGCTCGAGCCCGGCCAGCGGTGGCAGCTGCGCATCGACATTACGCCGTCACCGGACGGCTCGCGGACGAGCGCACGTCTTGTCGAGCGCAAGTTCGGGGAGGAGCTCTCCCGCATCCGCGCGTCGCTCGACGCCTGGAAGATGCGCGTTCCGCAACTACGAGGATCCTGGGAGCCGCTGGCTGCGGCGTTCGAGCGCTCGGTCGCCGACCTCGCCTGCTTGCGCATCCGCGATCACGGGCGCGTAGGACAGCTTCCCGCCGCCGGCATGCCATGGTTCATGACGGTCTTCGGGCGAGACACGATCATCACCTCGCTGCAGAGCCTGCTCCTCGGTCCCGAGCTCGCCCGGAACGCGCTGACGGCACTCGCCGAGCTTCAGGCGACCGAGGACGACGCCGACTCCGATGCGGAGCCGGGGAAGATCGTGCACGAGGTCCGGGCGGGCAAGGCGGCGAAGGCGTGGTTCCCCCGCTACTACGGAACCGTCGACGCGACCCCGCTCTTCCTCATCTTGCTCTCCGAGCTCTGGCGCTGGACCGACGACGCCGCCTTCGTCCGCAACCTCCGCGAGCCCGCCTTGCGGGCTCTCGAATGGATCGACCGGTACGGCGACCGTGACGGCGACGGCTTCGTTGAGTACCGCCGCCGATCGGCGCGGGGTCTGACGAACCAGTCCTGGAAGGACTCGGGGAACTCTCAGCTCTTCCACGACGGGCACGAGGCCGAAGCGCCGGTCGCGCCGTGCGAGGTCCAGGGCTACGTCTACGACGCGAAGCGTCGGACGGCCGAGCTCGCGCGGGACGTCTGGCGTGACCGTCGGCTCGCCGAACGGCTCGACCGCGAGGCCGCAGAGCTGCGGAACCGCTTCGACGGCGCCTTCTGGTGTGAGTCGCGCGGCGGCTACTACGCGCTCGCGCTCGACGCGAACAAGCGGCCGGTCGACTCGCTCACGTCGAACATCGGCCACCTGCTCTGGAGCGGGATCGTCCCGCACGAGCGGATCGAACCGGTCGTCGACCGCCTCATGGGGGAAGAGCTGTGGTCCGGTTGGGGCGTGCGGACGATGTCCTCGGGCGACGCGGGATACAGCCCGCTCACGTACCACAATGGGACCGTCTGGCCCCACGACAACGCGCTGATCGCACTCGGGCTCATGCGCTGCTCGCGGTGGCTCGAGGCGCAGCGGATCATCCGGCGGATCATCGAGGCGTCGTCGCACTTCGATCATCAGCTTCCGGAGGTCTTCGCGGGCTTCCCGCGGAACGAGACGCCCTTCCCGATTGCCTACCCGACGGCGGCGCGCCCGCAGGCATGGGCTGCGGGAACACCCGTCTTGCTCCTCCAGGTCCTGCTCGGGCTCCAGCCCGATCACCGGCGGCAAACGCTCGGCACGGTTGCACCGCCGGAATTGCCTTCCTGGGCGGGGTCGCTCAGACTTTCGGGCGTGCGCGCCTTCGACCGGAGCTGGAACGTCGAGCTCGAAGGCGGCGAGGTGACCGTCTCCGAGACGTAGTCGAGTGCGGATCGCGATCCTCAGCCCCGTCTGGTTCCCCGTCCCGCCGACGGGCTACGGCGGGATCGAGTGGGTCGTGGCTCTCCTAGCCGACGGCCTCGTCGACTCCGGGCACGACGTCACGCTGTTCGCCTCCGGGGACTCAAGGACGAAAGCGAAGCTGGAATCGGAGTTTCCGGAGGCGCCTTCGGCGCTGATCGGGTCCAGCTGGGTCGATCTTCGCCACTCGTTCTCGTGCTTGACGCGGGCCGACGACTTCGACGTCGTGAACGATCATTCAGGTGTTGTCGCAGCGGCACTCGGAGGGCTCGTCGCGACGCCGTTCGTGCACACGGTGCACGGGCCGCTCGACGAGGTCTCACGCGGGAACTACCGCGCGATTGCCTCCCTCGCCCCGGACGTCGGGCTCGTCTCGGTCTCGCTGAACCAGCGGAAGCCCGCGCGCGACCTGCCGTGGGTCGCGAACTGCCCGAACGCGCTCGACCTTGACGCCTACCCGTATCACGCCGAGCGCGGCGACTACCTGCTCTACCTGGGCCGGATGAGCCCCGACAAGGGCTGTCACCGTGCGATCGAGATCGCCAAGCGCGCGGGGCTCTCGCTCAAGATCGCGGGGAAGAAGCGCGACCACGCAGAGCTCGAGTACTTCGACACGATGATCCGCCCGCTCCTCGGCGACGGCGTCGAATATCTCGGTGAGACGAGCCATCTAACGAAGGTCGCGCTCCTGCAGAACGCGCGCGCGACGCTGTTCCCGATCGAGTGGGAGGAGCCGTTCGGGCTCGTCATGGTTGAGTCGATGGCGTGCGGGACGCCGGTGATCGCCACGCGCTGGGGCGCGGTCCCGGAAGTCGTCGAGCACGGCCGGAGCGGGATCATCGTCGACGACTACCGCGAGATGGTGGACGCGGTTTCGGACGCCGACCGATTGGAGCCGCTCGAGTGCCGGCGCTACGCCGAGGAACGCTTCTCGGCCGCGCGGATGGTCGCCGACTACGAGCGCATCTACGAGCGGGTGGTCGAGCGCGTGACCGCCTGAGAGGAACACGTTGGTCAAGGCGCCGTGGTGGCGCGACGGCGTCATCTACCAGATCTACCCGCGTTCCTTCGTCGACTCGAACGGCGACGGGATCGGCGACCTGCGCGGGATCGCCTCCCGCCTCGACTACCTCGAGTGGCTCGGGATCGACGGGATCTGGCTGAACCCGATCACGGTCTCGCCGAACCACGATTGGGGCTATGACGTCGCGGACTACTGCAACGTCGACCCGGATCTCGGTGATCTCGACGCTCTCGACGCGCTCGTGACCGCGGCGGCCGCGCGCGGGATCCGAGTCATCCTCGACCTCGTCCCCAACCACACGAGCGATCGCCATCCATGGTTCCTCGACGCCCGGTCGGCCCGCGCCGCCGTGCATCGCGACTGGTACGTGTGGGCCGATCCGCGCCGCGACGGCTCGCCGCCGAACAACTGGCGGAGCGTCTTCGGCGGGCCCGCGTGGTCGCTCGACGAGCGAACGGGCCAGTTCTACCTGCACAACTTCCTCTCGTCGCAGCCAGACCTGAACTGGTGGAAGGAAGACGTACGCCGGGCGTTCGACGACATCCTTCGGTTCTGGTTCGACCGCGGGATCGCGGGCTTTCGCATCGACGTCGCGCACGCGGTCGTGAAGGACCGGCATCTCCGGGACGATCCGGTCGCAACCGAGCAGGACGACGAGAGCGTGCGGCGGTTCGGCCTTCGCCAGGTGTACAGCATGAACCGCCCAGAGGTGCATGACGTCTTCCGCCGCTGGCGGCGGGTCGCCGACCTCTACGACCCGCCCGCCGTTCTCATCGGGGAGACGTGGGTGTTCGACCCGGGTGCGCTCGCGGCGTTCTACGGCTCCGGACGCGACGAGCTCGACCTCGCCTTCAACTTCGCCTTCCTCCTCGCGCCCTTCGAGGCGGCTGCGCTCGGTCGGATCGTCGCGGCTTCGGACGCCGCGATTCCGCCCGATGGGTGGCCGGTCTGGACGCTTTCGAACCACGACGTGATCCGGTTTCCGACCCGGTGGTGCGGCGAGGACGACGCGAGGGTCCGCTGCGCGCTCCTCGCGCTGCTCACGCTCCGCGGCACGCCTGTCCTTTACTACGGCGACGAGATCGGGCTCCCGCATACGAGGCTCCCGTTCGAGGCGCTCCGCGATCCGGAGAGCAGGCGGCGGTGGCCCGAGGCGGGGCGAGACGGCGCGCGCACACCGATGCACTGGAGCGCGGATCCCGGCGCGGGCTTCACCGATGCCACGGTGGAACCCTGGCTCCCGCTCGGCGACCACGCGCGGACGAACGTCGGCGATCAGCAAAGCAATTCTGCGTCGACGCTCTCGCTCTGTCGCGACCTGATCGCCCTTAGGCGTGAGGTCGCCGACCTCACGCTCGGTGCGTATTCGCCGCATCCCGCCGCCGACGGCGTCTGGGCCTGGCGCAGGGGTGAGCGCGGTTTCGTCGGGGTCAACCTGTCGGAGCGGTCCGCTTCAATCGACGCCGTCAAAGGGGTTGTCCGGATCGCGACCCGCCGTGCCCGCGACGGCACCCGGATCGACGGGAGCCTCAGGCTCGAGCCGTGGGAGGGCGTCGTCGTCCTCCTGGACTCGGAGCCGTCGCAACGGCGGCGCGGCTGAACCAGGTACAGGCCCTCGCGGTTCGCAGGAGCGCCAGGTGGTCTGCCGCTGCGACCTCTTGTCCGTGAGCCTGGGGCGGCGGCGGGCTACGCCGAGCGCGAGACTGAAGCGACGCGTGCCAGCGCCGCGTCGAGGTCGGCGATCAAATCGTCGGCCGATTCGATGCCCACCGAGAGGCGGATCAGGTTGTTCGGAACGGGGAACGGCGAGTCGGCCGTCGAGGCGTGGGTCATCAGCCCCGGGTGCTCGATCAGGCTCTCGACACCGCCCAGGCTCTCGCCGAGCTGCCACACGGACGTCGAGCGCAAGACCTCGAGCGCGTCCTCCTGCGAGCCGCCAAGCTCGAACGACATCATCCCGCCGAAGTCGTCCATCTGGGCGCGCGCGACGTCGTTGGCCGGATGGCTAGTCAGACCCGGATAGCGAACACGTTCGACTGCAGGATGCGACTCGAGGAACTCGGCAATCCGGCGCGCGTTCGCGCAGTGCTCGCGCATCCGGACGGAAAGCGTCTTCACGCCGCGGAGGACGAGCCAGGAGTCGAACGGGCCCGGGATCGCCCCGAGCGATTTCTGGAGGAACGCGAGGCGGTCGGCGATCGTCGGATCGTTCGTTGCGGCGAATCCGCCGACGACGTCGGAGTGGCCCCCGAGGTACTTCGTCGTCGAGTGGACGACGACGTCGGCGCCGAGGTCGAGCGGGCGCTGGAGGTACGGCGTCGCGAAGGTGTTGTCGACGACGCAGATCGCGTCCGCCGCGTGAGCAGCTCTCGCGGCGGCTCGGATGTCTACGACGTTTAGGAGCGGATTCGTCGGCGTCTCGATCCAGACGAGCCGCGTGCGCTCATCGAGCGCGTCCGCGAGGCTCGTGCTCAGTTCCTCCGCCGGCAGGAACTCGAACGTGTAGCCCTTGGGCTCGTATACCTTCGAGAACAGCCGGTACGTACCGCCGTAGACGTCGTTGACGCACACGACACGGTCGCCGGGGGAGAGGAGGTGCATGAGCGTCGTCGTCGCCGCCATCCCGGATGCGAACGCGAACCCGAACCCCGCGTTCTCGAGCGAGGCAAGGCACGTTTGCAGGGCCGCGCGGGTCGGGTTTGCTACGCGCGAGTAGACGTACCCCTTGTCGCGCCCGACCTCGTCGAGGATGTAGGTGGACGTCTGGTAGATCGGGACGATCGCGGCGCCCGTCGCCGGGTCGGGCTCCTGGCCCTCGTGGATCGCGCGCGTCTCGAAGTCCACGATCGCGGATGTTACCGACGCGGCATCTCGACGCCTTCCGCCCGGAGAAAGGCGGCCAAGCGAGCCGAGCGCGTCGTCAAGCCCCTCGAGGTCTCCGCCGGGCTCGCGAAAGACGCGA
>JALZEM010000345.1 GCA_030862005.1 Actinomycetota bacterium
CGTGACGTCGAACTCCGTCGTCTTCACGCCAAGCGTCGGGATCGGGATCGTCCGCGCGTAATCGGCCTGCTCGACGTACAGCCGGTCGTGCGCGGCCATCATCGTCTGCGCGAGGCTCTTGAGGTAATCGACGAGCGCCGCGACTCCTCGTTCCTTTCTCGGCGGCTCGATCTGCGTCCCGAGATGGGCGCGCAGGTTCGGTTCGACGAGGAGAAGGCCGAACGTCGGCCAGTTCGGGACGCCGTCCGAATCGAAGAGCCAGACCGGAAAGTTCGAGAGCATCCCGCCGTCGACGATGATGATCTCCTCGCCTGTCTCCGGGTTCTCGTGACGGACGGGCTCGAAGAAGATCGGGATGCTCATGCTCATCCGGACCGCCAGCGCAACCTCGAGCTCGTCCGGCTCGATCCCGAGCTTCTTTGCGTCCCGCGGCAGGATCAGCAGTCGCCGGTTCGTCACGTCGGACGCAATTACCTGCAGCTTGTAGCGGTAGCGAAGGTCGGTCTCGTCCTCCGCACACAGGAGGTCGCCGAACGTATGGACGTTCTTCTGCGCGAGGAGCTCCCGCATCCACTCGTGGAAGCGCTTCCCTTCGTAGATGCCGAGGTCGAGGAGGACGCTCGTCATCTTTTCGAGGACCGGGAGCTTGTCCTCCCAACCCTTGTCCTCGAACTGGCGGTAATCGAGCCCGAGCGTGAGGTCGCGGAGCTCGTCGGGCGTAAACCCTGCGGCGATCGCGGCCGCCGTGATCGCGCCCGCCGACGTCCCGGCGACGTTCTCGATGTCGAATCCGTGCGCGTGAAGGACCGAGTACGCGCCGACGAGCCCGACCCCCTTGACCCCGCCCCCTTCGAGGACGAGATCGAGCCGCTTCTCGCCGTCCATCGCCATCCTGCGCCTCCGGGCGGACTCTGCCGCCTCGATTGACGTTTGTCAACCGATGCACCGTGTCCAAGAACTACCTCTAGAGGACGACCGTCTCGGGAAGAACGGTGCCGCCGGCGAAGCGATCGAGCCGGTAGGGGGCAAGGTCGAACGACGACGTGCCCTCGAGGATCTCCTCCGCGAGCGCCCGTCCCACGGCAGGCGACTGCATGAAGCCGTGTCCCGAGAATCCGCAGGCGGCATAGACATGGTCGGCGACCAGACCGATGATCGGGTGCGCGTCCGGTGTCATGTCGTAGAGCCCGGCCCAGGCATCGGCGACCTCCGCGTCCGCGTCGGCTCGGAAGCGGTGGCGCAGCCGCGCGAGCCGGTCGTCGAGGACGCTCTCGTCCACCTCGGCACGAAAGCTCCAACGCGGCTCTGCGTCGGCCATCGCGAGAACGAGCCGATCGCCGCGGCCGCGGAAGTGGAAACCGGACTCGGCTTCGATCGTCATCGGAAGACGCGGAGGAAGACCTGTGATCGGCGTCGTCTCGACGAGCTGTCGGCAGAGGGGCCGGATGGGAAGGTCGATGCCGAAGCGGGCGGCGGCGCGGCCGGACCACGCACCGCAGGCAAGGACGAAGACGTCTGCGTCCATCCGCTCGGCCGGCGTTCGCTCACGGACCACCACCCCGAGGTCCGCCGCACGGCGGACGAGCTCCCGCGTCACGGCGACGGGGTTTCCGACGCCGTCGGTCGCACAGAACACGCCGCCGACGACGTCGTCCGTCGCTATGCCCGAGACGAGCTCTGCGATCCGCCTCGGTTCGACGCGCTCGACCGGTACGCCGAGCTCGACCTGTACCGCGCGCCGCTCCTCGAGCGCCGTTAGCCCTTCCTCCGTCGTCGCGAGGAAGAGGTAACCCACCTGCTCGAAGTACGGCGGACCGAGCTCCTCGAAGAACCGGATGCTCGCCTGCGCGAGTCGAACCTCGGCCGGGGTCGAGAACTGCTGTCGCACGCCGCCCATTCCCTTGCTCGTGGCGCCCCCTGCGACCTCGCCCGCGTCCGCCAGGACGACGTCGTCCGCGCCCGCCAGGGCGAGGTGGTATGCGACGCTCGCGCCGATCGCGCCGCCGCCGGCGACGACGATTCGGGTCATCAGCGGGTTCGTTCGCCTGGGGCCGGCACAGTGGAAGGGTGCCGCGCCCGCGCAGGCGACGACGATTCGAGCCAGCGGGCGGCCACGTCGTCGATCTCGTCGCGCTCGTCGTCCGTCAGCGGCCGAAGCGGAGCGCGGACGTCCTCCCGAACGGGGACGCCGCGGCACGCGAGCGCTCGTTTCGCCGCCGGAATGAGCGGCGCGATCTGGAGCGCCTCCCGGAGACGACTCGCCGCCGCGGCGGCCTCGAGCGTCGCATCCCGGACGAGCGCGACGACGGGCTCGGGAAATGCAGCTGCGAGGCCGGAAACGGCGCCTACCGCGCCGCGCGCAAGCCCCTCCGCAACGAGCGCCTCCGCACCGATGAAGACGTCGAGACCCTCGCCGAGATACGGCTCCACCTGGTCGAAGGGCGAATCGGAAACCTTCATCCCGACGAGGTTCGGCGCCGCCTCCCGGACGCGCGCGACCACGGCGGGCCGGATCGCGTATCCGCTCCGGGCGGCGAACTCGTACAGGTAGAACGGCGTGGGCGCACAGGCGGCGGCCGCGGCGGCGAAGTGTGCGACAAGGGAGGGCTCGTCGAACGCGTAGTACGGAGGCGCGACGACCGCGACGCCGTCTGCGCCGAGCTCGGCCGCGTTCGCCGCGAGGTCGACGGTCTCGCCAGTCGTCTGCGCGCCACAATGGACGACGACGGCGAGGCGTCGCCCGGCGGCTCCGATGAAGAGCCCGGCCGCCGTCCGCCGCTCGGCCGGGGTCAGGAGCAGACCCTCGCCCGTCGTCCCGAGCGCAAAGATCCCGTCCAACCCGGCGGCCGCCAGAAAGTCGACATACGGATGGACGGCCTCGTCGTCGAGGCGTTCTCCACTGTCACGAAGCGGCGTCACCGCAGCGGCGAGGGCTCCCCGGACCACGCCTCAACTCTAAGCTCCCCGGCATGAGCGCGCTCCGAGTCTCAAGCGACGGGCCGATCTACCGCGTCACGCTTGCCAAGCCGGAGCGGCGAAACGCCTTCGACGCAGACCTGATCGCGGATCTGACGAATGCGTTCGCCGATGTGGGAGACGCCCGCGCCGTCGTCCTCGCGGGTGAGGGGCCGAGCTTCTGCGCCGGCGCCGACGTCGAGTGGCAACGGGCGTCCATCGAGCTCACGTACGAGGAAAACGTCGATGATGCGGCGCGCCTCTATCGCATGCTCTCCGCGATCGACGGCTGCCCGGCGCCTGTCATCGCCCGGATCCAGGGGCATGCGCTGGGCGGCGGTTCGGGGCTCGCCGCGTGTGCGGACGTCGCGGTCGCGGGCGCGGGCGCGACGTTCGGCTTCTCGGAGGTCAAGCTCGGGATCGTTCCCGCGGTCATTTCGCCGTTCGTGCTCGCAAGGGTGGGCTCGGCCGCTCGCCGTTACTTCGTGACCGGGGAGCGGTTCAACGCGGAGGCCGCGCTTCGTATTGGCCTCGTCGACGAGGTCGCCGCCGACCTCGACGTCGCCGTAGACCGCGTTCTCGCCGAAGTCCTGACGAGCGGGCCGCGAGCCGTTCGGGCGGCGAAGCGACTCGTTCGCGAGCCTCCGCATGCCGCGGATCTTCCGCGGGTCGCTGCCCGGCTTCGAACGAGCGACGAAGGGCAGGAAGGGCTCCGCGCGTTCCTGGACAAGCGGCAACCCGCGTGGAGATCCGGAAGCTCCTCGTAGCGAACCGCGGCGAGATCGCTGCGCGCGTGTTCGCGACCTGCCGACGGCTCGAAATCGCGACGGTCGCGGTCGCCGCCCCCGACGACGCGGGTTCCTTCCACACGCGTCGCGCCGACGACGTGCGCGAGATCGCGTCGTACCTCGACGCCGGTGAGATCGTCCGGGCGGCGCGCGAGTCGCGGGCCGATGCCGTGCATCCCGGCTACGGGTTCCTCGCAGAGAGCGCGGCGCTCCCCGAGGCGGTCGGCGCCGCGGGCCTCGCGTGGGTCGGGCCCCCGCCCGACGTCCTCCGTGCCGCGGGAGACAAGCTCGAATCGAAACAAATCGCGGCGGACGCGGGCGTCCCCGTACTCGAGGCGGGCGCGCCGGCGGACGTCGGATTTCCCCTGATCGTCAAGGCTGCGGGCGGCGGCGGCGGCCGCGGCATGCGTGTCGTCCGCACTCCGGCCGACCTGGACGATGCCGTCGCTGCGGCGCAGCGCGAGGCGAAGGTCGGCTTCGGCGACGACAGCGTCTTCTTCGAGCGGTACGTCGACCGGCCGCGCCATGTCGAGATCCAGCTCCTCGGGGACGCCGGTGGAACAGTGGTTCACCTCGGCGAGCGGGAGTGCTCGATCCAGCGCCGCCATCAGAAGGTGCTCGAGGAGAGCCCCTCCCCCGTGCTCGACGCCGCCCTTCGGGGCGAAATCGCGGACGCGGCCGTCGCGCTCGGCGAGCGTCTCGGGTACGTCGGCGCCGGAACAGCGGAGTTCATGCTCGACGGAGAGCGGTTCTTCTTCCTCGAGCTGAACGCCCGCATCCAGGTCGAGCACCCCGTCACGGAGCTCGTGACTGGGGTCGACATCGTCGAGCAGCAACTGCGGATCGCCGCGGGGGAGCGGCTCGCGCTCGAACCCGTTGACCTCTCCGGCCACGCCGTCGAGGTGCGTCTCTACGCGGAGGACCCGCGCTCGTTCCTTCCGCAGGCCGGCCGCATCGACGAGCTCGTACTACCTGGTTCCGTCCGTGTCGATGCCGGCGTTGAAGCCGGTGACGACGTCCCCGTGGCGTACGACCCGCTGATCGCGAAGCTCGTCGCGCACGCGGACACGCGGGACGAGGCGCTCGGGCGGCTCACGCAGGCGCTCGACGAAACACATGTGCGCGGCGTGACGACGAACGTCGCGTTTCTCCGCTGGCTCGTACGGCATCCCGAGGTGCGGGCAGGGCGCACGACGACGGCGTTCCTCGACGAGAACCCGCCGCTCGCGCGCGCGCCGCGGGTTCCGCGGCCGTGGACCGGGTATTGGCGCCTCAACCGCGAGCCGGCCACTCCCACGCCTCCGCGTCGGCCGCCGCCGCTGGTCGAGGCCGCCGTTCACGGCGACTCATCAGGGGCTGCCGCGGGCAACCTGGCGGCCCCGATGCCCGGCACCGTCATTCGCGTGCTCGCCCGGCCCGGCGACCGTGTCGAGGCGCGCGAGCCGCTCGTCGTTCTCGAAGCGATGAAGATGGAGACGCCGCTTTCCTCCCCGTACGAGGCGACGGTGCGGAACGTCAACGTCGCCGAGGGCGATCGGGTCGCGGGCGGAGCCGTTCTCGTCGAGTTCGAGGAGTAGCCGCTACGGGACGGCGCGGACGAGGCCGCCGTCGACCGAGAGGTTCGCGCCGCTGACGTACGACGCGGCGGGCGAAAGGAGAAAGGCGGCGACACGAGCGAGCTCAATCGGATCGCCATAGCGCGCGAGCGGGATGTCGGTCGCAAGCTCGGCCATGGCCTCCTCGAGTGAGATTCCGCGCTCCTCGGCACGCGCACGCGCGAGAGAGGTGCCCCGGTCGGTGGCGAAGCGGCCGGGGGCGACGCTGTTCACCCGGACGCGCGGGGCGAGCTCCGCGGCGAGGACTTTCACGAGCCCGGCGACGCCGGGGCGCAGGACGTTCGAGGCATCGAGGTTCGGGACCGCCTGGCGGATCGACCACGACGTGACGAAGAGGACCGAGGCGCCCGTTTCAAGGCGCGGCGCGAGCGTCCGGACGAGCCGGATCGGGCCGCCGAGGACGAGCTGGAACGCGTCGAGCCACGCATCGTCGGTCAGCTCGAGCGCGCGACCCGCCGGCGGGCCACCGTGGTTCACGAGGATGCCGTCGAGGCGCCCGAGCTCCGCGTCGACCGCCGCGGCGACCGCTTCTGCCGTATCCGGTTCGGCGATGTCCGCTGGGAACGGCTTAGCACGATCGCCGAGCGCCAGCGCGAGCGCGTCGAGCGCATTCGAATCGCGGGCGACGAGGAGAACGCACGCTCCCTCCCGGACGAGCGCCTCCGCGACCGCGCGGCCGAGCCCGCGGCTCGCTCCGCCGACGACGAACGTCCGCCCTTCGAGCCCGAGGTCCACCGGCGCGGTTTATCACAGCGACGGCGACGGGCGATTCCGCCTGCGGTGCGGCGCTAGACGGGCGCCGCGGCGGGCTCCGTCGCTCGTACGCGACGCGTCGGCGGCAGCGCGAGCGCAAGGAGGATCGCGAACGCCGGCCCGGCCGCCGTCGCGTGGAGCGCGGTCTCGAGATCGATCGCGTCGGCAACGGCGCCGAGCGAGACGGCCGCGACGCCGCCGAGCCCGATCGCGAACCCGATCGAGAGCCCCGAGGCGACGCCGACCCGAGCCGGCATGTACTCCTGGCTCATGACGAGGCTGACGCCGAACGTCCCGATCACGGCGGCGCCGCTGAGGACGAGCGCGACGGCGCCGATCGCCCCGCCGACCACGACGTAGGTGAGGATCAGCGGCGCAGAGACCACGAAGCTCAGAACGAGGACGCGCCGGCGGCCGAACCGATCCGCGAGCGGACCACCGGCGAGCGTGCCGAGCGCGCCCGCGAAGAGAAACGCCGCCAGCAGGCGCGTGCCGTACGCGGCGCCG
>JALZEM010000008.1 GCA_030862005.1 Actinomycetota bacterium
AAGCTGGCCCAGGCAAGTATCGCGAAGAGGAGGTCGTAGAGGGCCAGGAAGGCGAGGTAGCGGCCCGCGGCAGCCTGGACGCTCGCGCCGACGCCGCCGACGACGATCGGGACCACGAGCGGGAGGAAGAGAAGCGGGAGCAGGAGCTCGCGTGCGCGCGTAACCGCGGCCATCGCGGCGAGAAGCGTGCCGACGGCCGCAATCCCGAGATCGGCGAGCGCGAAGCCGGCAAGCATCTCCCACGAGACGGGGGCGAAAAAGAGCGCGAAGGCGGGTAGCGCGATCGCCTCGGCGAGGACGAGCAACGCGACCACGCTCACGCCCTTGCCCAGCCAGATCGCGCTCCGGTCGCACGGCGAGAGGACGAGCGCGTCCATCACGCGCTGCTCGCGCTCAGGGACGAACGCGCGCGTGAGGCCGAGGAGCGCGGTGAATACGACGGCGATCCAGAGGAGGCCCGTCGCGGCGAGGTCCGACGCGTCCGCGGGTAGCGAAAAGCGAAAGACGACGAGGGCCGAGACGACGAAGAGCAGCATGGCCGGCACCGTGTCCCGCGAGCGAAGCTCGAGGAGGAGATCCTTACGTGCAAGCGCAGCGACGTCCGCGGCGTACTGCGTCACCACGGGCACTGCGGTCGGCGCGAACGGCCCGACAGGCGGCGAGTCACGCGAGCGCCAGCTCGGCCGTCAGCAACCCGCGGACGCGCGCAGGCTCGTGCGTCGCGAGGACGACGGTGGGTCGGCCCTCTGGTCCGTCGGGCCCGCGTCCCGGGGCCGGGCCCCGCGCCTCGAGCTCGCTGTCGAGGAGCCGCGCGGCCGCGGCGTCCAGGCTCGCGTACGGCTCGTCGAGAAGCAGCAGTCGGGGCTCGTGCAGAAGCGTCCGGCACAGCGCGAGGCGCTGCGCCATTCCGCGCGAGAAGGCTGCGGTGCGCTCGTGCCGCGCATCCCAGAGGCCGAAGCGCTCCAGCAGCATCCCGATCCGCTCGCGGCGCTCGGGCACGCGGTAGAGGCGGCCGAAGAGGTCCAGGTTCTCGAACGCGGTCAGCTCGCGGTAGACGAGCGGCTCGTGCGCGAGGTACCCGATCTCGTGCCGCTCGAACGCCATTTCGAGCTCCCCGCGCGTCGGTGCGAGGAGGCCGGCAAGAAGCGCGAGCAGCGTCGATTTTCCCGACCCGTTCGGGCCGGTAACGAGAAGAAAGCCGCCGCCGGCGACGTCGAGGTCGACATCGCCGATCGCGCGCTTCTCCCCGAACCGGCGCTCGAGCCCGCGCGCACGGATCACGAGAAGCTCCGATCGGCCGCTCTCGAGGTAGGGCCCTGATCGATCCGGCCCCTGCGGCCTTGAAGGACGTCGATCATCGGGTGACCACATCGGCGAGCACGAACGCAAAGAGCGCAACCGAGATGACGCCGTTCAGCGTGAAGAACGCCGTGTCGAGGCGCCGGAGGTCGCCCGGCGAGACGACCAGGTGCTCGTACAGGAGCAGGGCCGCGACCGCCGCGACCCCGAGCCAGTAGAAGACGCCGACGGAGAGGCCGACCCCGGCGGCGGCGAGGAACCCAACCGTCGCGGCGTGACATACGCGCGCGACGGCAAAAGCGGTGTCCGCCCCAAAGCGAGCAGGAATCGAATGAAGACCCTGGCCGCGATCGACCTCGACGTCGAACAGGGAGTAGAGAACGTCGAAGCCGGCGACCCAGACCGCGACCGCGCCGCCGAGCGCCCACGCCTCCCACGGAAGCTGGTTCGTGAGCGCCGCCCAGGCGCCGACCGGCGCGAGCCCGTCGACGGCGCCGAGCCAGAAGTGCGACAGCCACGTCGCACGCTTGAGATACGGGTAGACGACGAACGCGAGGACCGGGATCGGCCAGAGCCACCGCACGATCGGCTCGAGCTGGTAGACCGCGACGAGGAAGACGCCGAGCGACAGTGCGCAGAAGACGAGCACCTGGGAGCGGCGCAGCGCCCCGCGCGGAAGCTCGCGCGCGGCGGTTCGCGGGTTCCGCGCGTCGATTTCCGCGTCGATCAGCCGGTTGAGCGCCATCGCGAGCGAGCGGGCTCCGACCATCGCCACCGTCACCCAAAAGAGCGCTCGCGCACCCGGAACAGCGTCGACCGCCAGGAACGCGCCGACATACGCGAAGGGGAGCGCGAAGACGGTGTGCTCGAACTTGACGAGCGAGGCGAAGAGGCGCGGATACCGAAGAAGCGTCTCGGTCACGTCTGCCGATGGGCAGTCGGCTGCCCCGCAAGCAGCGCGAGCGCATGCGCAAGCGCCGGACGAAGAACGGCGTACCCGTCCCGGCATCCTCCGGTCGAGCCCGGAAGGTTCACGACGAGCGTCGAGCCGATCACGCCCGCAATCCCGCGCGAAAGGAGCCCGTGCGGCGTCTTCGCAATCGAGTCGGCGCGCAGAGCCTCGGCGATCCCGGGCGCAAGCCGATCGACCGCCGTGGTCGTCGCTTCGGGCGTGACGTCCCGCGGCGCGATACCCGTACCGCCCGTCGTGAGGACGAGACGCGCGTCGTCGGCCAGCTCGCGAATCGCTTCGGCGATCTCGTCGGCGTCATCCGGGACGACGTGCCGAGCGACTCCGTACCCGTCGGCGGCGAGGAGCTGCTCCAGCAGCGCGCCGCTCTCGTCGTCCCGCTCGCCCCGCGCGACGCCGTCGGAGACGGTCAAGACGGCCGCCTTCATTCGACCGGCGTCTTCGTCTTCTCGACGAGGCGAACGTCGGTCACCACCATCTCCTTGTCAATCGCCTTGGCCATGTCGTACACCGTCAGGGCGGCGACGGAAACGGCCGTGAGCGCCTCCATCTCGACGCCGGTCTGCGCCGTGGTCTCGACCCGCGCCTCGACATCCACTCCGTTGTCAGAAGCGACAACATGTACGTCGATCGCGGAAAGCGGGAGCGGATGGCAGAGTGGGATGAGGTCCGCCGTCCGCTTCGCAGCCATGATCCCGGCTACCTGGGCGGTCGCGAGCGCGTCCCCCTTCGGCAGCGATCGGAGCTGCTTCGCCGTCTCCGGCCGCATGCGCACGAACGCGCGCGCCACCGCCCGCCGCCGCGCGTGCGGCTTCGCGCCGACATCGACCATGCGGACCCCGCCCGCCTCGTCGACGTGGGTGAAGGAAGCGCGTTCGGGTTGCGCCACTATGCAGGGATCTTAGGCTCGCGGCGCGCCCGTGCACGATCGACATCGTGGAGTTGGCTCCGGATCCACGTCGCGACATCGTGCTCGCGCACACGCGCGCGGATCGCGTCCAGCCGCGCGCGGCGCTCGGCACGATCCATCGTCAAGGCCTGGTGGAGCGCCTGCGCCTGTCCCTCGACGTCGAAGGGGTTCACGCTGAGGGCGAAGTCGCCGAGCTCCTCGTGGGCCCCTGCGTTCTCCGACAGGATGAGCACGCCGTCGCGCGTGTTCACGAGCGGCGCCTCCTTCGCGACCAGGTTCATGCCGTCGAAGATCGCGTTCACGAGGAGGACGTCGTACTGCTTGTACGCCGCGACGGCCTGGGGGAAGTTGTCCTGGATGTGGAAATCGAGCGGCCGCCAGCCCTCCTGCTGGAACCGGTCGTTCACGGTCCGCGCCGCGCGCTGGATCGCGCCGAGGTACTCGGCGTACTCGGGAATGTCCTGGCGAGAGGGATCGAGGAGGGCCAGCATCTGGACGCGCCGGTGGAGCTCCGGATGCGCGTCGAGGAAGAGCTCGAACGCCTTGAACCCCCGTACGACGTTCTTCGAGGGATCCGTGCGATCGACGCGCAGGATGAGGAACTCCGGCCGCTCGGCCACGAGCTCTTGCTCCGCGTCGAGAACCTCGGCGCTCTCGGCCAGCTCCTCGAACTCGTGCGTGTCGACCGAGATGGCGCAATGACGCGCGGCCACCACGCGCCCGCCGACTCGGGTCTCGTTCGTCCGCCAGTCCACCTCGGCGCCGAGGATGTCCTCGCAGCTTCGCAGGAAGTTCCTCCGCCAGCGCGGCGTGTGGAAGCTCACGACGTCGTTCGCGAGGATGCCGTCGTGAAGCGCACGGCGGATCGACTGCGGCAGAACGCGCCAGTAGTCGGGCTGCGGCCACGGGATGTGGACAAAGTGCGCAAGCGTCGCGTCGGGAGCCCGCTCGCGCACGAGCCCGGGAGCCACGTAGAGGTGATAGTCGTGGAAGAAGACGGCGGCCTCCGGCTCGCGCTCGAGCTCCGCTAGCACCGCGTCGGCAAAGCCCAGGTTCACGGTCACGTAGCCCTCGTTCCACGCGTGGTGCAGTCCCGGGTCGACGTCCGGCGACATCGCGAGCCCCCAGAGATAGTGCTGGGTAAACCACAGAACCGGATTCGCGACGACGTTGTAGAACCAGTCGTACGCCTGCGGGTCGTGGGCGATGAGCCGCAGGCGGTACGGCGAGCCGTCGCGGGCCGTCTCCGTCACCGCCTCGTCGCCCGCCTCCGCAGCGACTGCTCGGTCCTCGTCGCTCATCGCGCTCGCAATCCACGTGACGTTGTGATGCTCGACGAGGCTGCGAAGAGCCGTGACGAGGCCGCCCCCGCCGCGCCGCGCCACCCGCTTGCCACCTTCGCGCGAGAAGGTGACCGGCGGGCGGTTGGAGACGACGATCAGCTTGCGCGGGGCAGGCACCGGGCCAGCGTACCCGCGACGCTTCCGTCTAGCCGACGGCTGCGGCCGCGAGCTCGCGCACCTCGCGCGTCTCGTGGCCGTTCAGGCGGTTGAAGAGCGCGAGCCAATCACGCAGCAGTCGCGGTGTCAGGAAGCGGCCGCGGACGTACTCCTTCCCGCGGAGCGCCATCTGCCGCGCGCGCTGTGCGTCGTTGAGGATGACGGTGAGCGCCTCGGCGCACCCTTCGATCGAGTCGACGAGATAGCCGGTCTCTCCGTCCTGGATCTGGTCGACGATCCCGCCGACCCGTCCCGCGACCATCGGGCGTCCCTTCCAGAGCGCCTCGGTGACGGTGAGCCCGAAGCCCTCCCGGATCGACTTCTGGACGACGGCGGCCGAGTGGACCTGGAACGCATTCACCTCGACGGAGCCCACGTTGTTCAGGTTCGAGAGGATGAAGACGCTCTCGTCGTCGGCGGCCGCCTCAACCGTTCGGTTGTAGTACTCCCAGCCCTCGGGATCGTCGTGCGCCATCGAACCGACGAGGGCGAGCTGGACCTCAGGATGGCGCTCCCGGAGGAGCCGCCAGGCATCGATCACACCGAGCGGGTCCTTCCAGGGATCGAAGCGGGACACTTGCGTGACGAGCGGCCGGTCGACGTCGATTCCGAACTGGTCGACGATGTACGCCGCGTCCTCGGGGGAAAGAGCCATGTTCTTCGGCGCGAGCGGGTCGATCGCGGGCGGCCAGATGTACGCGGAGGGCAGGTGGCCGTTTGACGGAACGTACTCGCGCCGGTGAAAAACGGCGGCATCGTGGCTGCCGATCCAGGGGAGGAGAAACTCGAGGACCTGACGATGGGGCGTCGACAGATCGATATGACACCGCCAGATCCAGTGCTGCCCGAGCGGCCGCGCGTGCTCGATCATCGCGACAGGCTGTGGGTCGTGGACGATGACAAAGTCGAACTCGCCCTCGAGCGCGTCGGCGTTCATCCGGTTGTAGCGCCTGAAGACCTCCTGCTCCTCGGGAGTCAGGTCGCGCGGCTGGCCCTGAAGCGCGTTGTGGACGGCCTTGGTGACGTCGAAGAACTCATCCTCGCCGTAGATGACGCGCCACTCAGTTTCGAGGCCGGCATCGCGCATGAGCGGGATCAGGGTGTAGTTGATCTCGGCGACGCCTCCACCGAACGCCGTGGCCGAAAGATGGAGGACACGCTTGCCGGCGAGCGGCTCCGCGAGCGCTCGGATCTGCTCCATGAGCCCCCGGCTCGCGATCGTCCCGTAGTCGGCCAGCGCCTTGTGACCGACGGTCACGGTCTGAAGGTTCATTGCGCCGAGAATAACGATCGCGGGTGGGCGTCTCAGCCGAGATACTTGGCGAAGCGAAGGCGCGACCCGTGACCGTCCGATTCGATCGCGAGCTCGTCCGTGAGCGCACGGATGATCGCGAGCCCAAGACCTCCCTCTTCGGGGTCGGCGTCGGCCTCTCCGAGCGCCGCCACGTCGAAGCCGCTTCCGTCGTCGGCAACCTCCACCTGGAACTTCTCGCCGTTCAGCTCGTAGCGGACCTCGACAGCGCCCGTTCGCCCATGCGCGTACGCATGCCGGATCGAGTTCGAGCACGCTTCCGTCAGCGCGAGCTTGAGGTCCGCGACCGTCTCGGGCTCGAGCGCGCGGATCCGTGCGACTCCGGCCAGCGCAAGGCGGCAGAGGACGATGTACTCGGCTTTCGCCGGGATGGAGAGGGCTACCACACCGTGGTCCTCACCGTCGCGCATCACGAACCTCGCAGGGTTGGCTCGGCTTTCGTCGCCGTCGCCCATATTCCCCGTCAAGGGGTACCTAAACTGTGAACATTTTCCAGATCCTTACTGCGTCTCGGCCCGGGTCGGATCGAGTTCCTGCTCGAACTGAACGCGCGGTCTCAGCCGCTCGCGGGCCGTCTTGATTGCGGCGGGGCTCGAATCGACGAGGACGTAGTGGCGGCCGAGCTCGGCAGCAGCGGCGCCGAGCGTCCCGCTCCCGGCAAAGAAGTCGAGACACCAGTCTCCGGGACGGGTCGACGCCTGCACGATCCGGCGGACGAGTCCGACCGGCTTCTGCGTGGGGTACCCGGTCTTCTCCTTGCCGGTGGGCGAGACGATCGTGTGCCACCAGACGTCGGTTGGAAGCTTCCCGCGAGCCGCCTTCTCGGCCGACACGAGAGCGGGCGCCATGTACGGCTCGCGCTCAACCGCCTCGGCATCGAAGAAGTAGCCAACGGCGTCCTTCACGTAGACGAGGATCGTGTCGTGTTTCGCCGGCCACCGACGTTTCGGGCGCGCGCCGTAGTCGTATGCCCAGATGATCTCGTTCAGGAAATGCTCGCGGCCGAAGATCTCGTCGAGGAGGAGCTTGCAGTAGTGCGCCTCCCGATAATCGATGTGAAAGTAGAGCGTTCCGGTTTTGGTGAGCAGCCGCCGCGCCTCGAGTAGACGCGGCTCGAGGAACGAGAGGTAGTCGTCGAACACGTCACGATATGACGATTCGGCGAGGAGGCGTGTCCGGTACCGGCGCCCGCCGAATCCGACACGATCGCCGTCGGGGGCGGCGACCGTGGCAAGCGTCCGCCGCGTCTGCGTCGTCCCCGTGTTGAACGGCGGGTCGATGTAGACGAGCTGGAACGTCTCGTCGGAAAAGCGCGGGAGCCAGTCGAGGTTGTCGCCGAGGAGAATCAGGTCTTCGGCGGGGTGCTCGCGCACCTCGGCAACGTAGCCGCGCTAGCGGCCGTCACGCGGCGGACTCGCAGGCCGCTCCCCGAGCACGATCAGGACCACGAGCCGCTCCGAACCCCGCGCGATCGTGAACCGGACCCTCTGGCCCGGGCGGCGTTCCGTCACGGCGCGCACGACGTCCTCGGCGTCGGCGACCGGCTCGCCGTCGATCGCGACGATGACGTCGCCGCCGGTTCGAATGCGGACACCGCTGAATTCCTGCTCCTCGTCCCCCGGCCGGAGCCCCGCCCGCTCCGCCGGGCTTCCGTCTACGACCGACTGCACGGCGGCGCCGCGGCCCGCGTCGAACCCGAAGCGGCGGGCGAGACTGGGCGTCAGCGTCTGCGTCGAGATCCCGACCCAGGCGTACCGCACGCGGCCGGTCTTGATCAGCTGTTCCATCGAGCGGATCGCGGAGTTGATCGGGATCGCAAAGCCGACGCCTTCAGCCGTCCCGGATTCGCTTCTGATCTGGGCGTTCACCCCGATCGCCAGACCGCGAGCGTCGAAGAGCGGGCCACCCGAGTTCCCGCGATTGATCGGCGCGTCGGTTTGAATCGCGTCGACGACGTCGTATTCGGACGTCAGGGAGGCGATCGAGCGCTCGGTCGCCGAGACGACGCCCACGCTCAAGGAGCTCATCTGGCCGAAGGGGCTGCCGATTGCGGCGACGGGCTCCCCGACGACGACGTCGGTCGAATCGCCGAGGGGGACGGTCGTGAGCGCGTGCGCCTTCGGGTCGACCTTCAGGAGACCGACGTCGTCAAAGATGTCCCAGCCGATCACCTTCGCCGCAACCCGGTCGCCGTCTCGGAACTCCACATAGACCGTGGTGGCTGCGTCCGGCGTCTCGTCGGCCTCGCCTTCGCCCGCGGTCGTGATCACGTGCGAATTCGTCAGGATGTATCCATCCGGCGAGACGACGAAGCCGGATCCCTGCGCCGTCCCGCCCATTCCCGTGTCGGCGTGCGCGCCGAACAGCGCGATCACCGTCACAACGCCGTCTGCCCGCTCGCGGTAGATCCGAGCCGGATCGAATTCGTTGCCCGGGAGCGGCTTGCCGGTCTCGGCGGACGGCGTTTCGTCCTGCCGAGCCGCCGGTGTGGCGCCGTCGACACCGGAGAGCACGACGGTCTCGGTGTCCCCCTCGACCCAGCCGGACGCTTTCCCGAGGAGGAGCGCGCCTGAGCCGCCCAGGAAGGCGGACACGATCGCAACGGCAGCAACGACGGCAGGGCGACCCACGAACCGCCCATCGTAATCGCCGTGGCGCCCGGTCAGTGTCTGGCCACTTTCGGCCCGCGGGAATCAGCGGCAACGTCAGCGTAGGGACGGACGAACCGACGATTGCCCGGGCAGCAGGGGACGTCGAGGGCGAAGGCTGCGTGACTTCAGCCCGGCGCGAACGGCGCTTCGTCTTCGGCGTGCGCGGCGCATGGCTACGTCCGCGTCGGTTGGCTCGCGCCGAAGAGCTCCGTCTTTTCCCGTGGAATGTCTGACATCGCCACGTCACCGGCGGCCGGTAGAGAAAGGACGAAAACGGTTTCACCAGGCATCGAGCGGATCGTCAGGGTCCCGCGCATCTTCGCGGCGAGCTCCGACGCGATCGCAAGGCCGAGGCCGCTGCCCGATGCGTGCCCGCCCCGCGCGCGGTAGAACCGCTCGAAGAGGTGCTCCTGGTCGTCCGCAGGAATTCCGGGGCCCTCGTCCCGGACAATCAGCACGGCGCGTCCGTCCGCTTCGCCCGCTGCAACTTCGATCGGCGTGCCGGCCGGCGTGTGCCGAAGCGCGTTCTCGACCAGGGCGCGCGCGATCTGGACGACACGCTGCTCGTCCCCGAGCGCGTACGACGGCTCGTCCGCCAGAACGCGAAGATCGTGCGTGCGCGCCTCGGCGAACGGCCTGAACTCCTCCGCAACGGTCCGTGCCGCCGCGGCGACGTCAACGGCCGTTTCCTCGACGTGGAGCTGGCCCGCGTCGAGCCGCGAGAGATCGAGGAGATCGGTCGCGAGCCTCGTGAGCCGTTCGACCTGCGCGCGCGTCTCGTTCAGGAACTCTTGCCGGGTGTCGGGATCGAGATCCTCGTCGGCAAGAAGCTCGAGGAAGCCGCCGAGCGAGAACAGAGGCGTGCGAAGCTCGTGCGAGGCGTTCGCGATGAACTCGCGGCGAACGCGATCGACGTGCCCGAGCCGCTCGCGCATCGACTCGAGCCCGCGAGCGAGCTCCGCGACCTCGTCGCTTCCGTGTGTATCGACCGGCTGGCTGAAGTCGCCGCTCGCAACCCGTTCCGCCGCCCGCTCGAGCCGCCGTAGGCGCCGCGTCAAGCCGAGGGCCGCGAGGTAACCGGCGACCGCCGACGCGAGCAGCGCCACGATCCCGGCGAGAACGACGCTTCGGCGGACGAGGCGCACGGTCGAGAGCGCGTCGTCGAGGGGCGCGGAGATCAGAACGACGAAGTTCCCGCCGATCGGCCGTGCCACCTCCGCGACGGCGCTGTCGTCGCGTTCGATCCGACCCGAACGCGGAAGCCCCGTCTCGAGTGCGGCGAGAGCGATCGGATCCTCCGCGAAATCGCCGCTTCGCAGCGGGCTCGAGTCGGCGTACGTTGCAAGCCTCCCCTCGCTGATCCGTTGCAGGACGACGACGCGCGCGTTCAGGTTCGCGGCCGCGAAGCTCACGGTGTCGTGGAAGTCCGCGATGTTCTCACTTCTTCGGAGCTCCGAGACGAGCGACGGAGCCGCCCGCTCGAGCTGCGCGACCTTCGCGTCGACGAGCCGCTGCTCGAGGCGCGGAACGACGACGAGAAAGACGATCAAGAGCGCACCCGTGACCACCCCGAGGAGAACGAGCGCGAGCTTCACGCTCAGCGTCGCGCGCGGGCGCAAGCCGGTTCTCATCGCCCGTCGCGGAAGCGGTACCCGACGCCGCGCACGGTGAAGATGTATTCCGGCTCGCTCGGGTCCTCTTCGATCTTCTCGCGCAGATGCCGGACGTGGACGTCGATCGTGCGCGGGTCGCGGTACGCCGAGCCGCCCCAGAGCTTGTCGAGGAGGGTTTGGCGGCTGTAGACGCGTCCTGGGCTCTCGGCGAGCGTCCGCAGAAGCTCGAACTCGAGATAGGTGAGCTGGATCTGGCGCCCGTGGACGTCGACCGCCCGCCGCGCGAGGTCGATCCGCAGGCCGTCGACTTCGAGCTCCTCGGCCCGTCCGGGGACGGGTGACAGCTGCGCCCTGCGAAGGAGCGCCTTGATGCGGCTCCGAAACTCTCGGATCGAGAACGGCTTCGTGATGTAGTCGTCGGCGCCGATCTCGAGGCCGAGAACCTTGTCGACCTCATCGTCGCGGGCGGTCAGCATTATGATCGGCACGGCGCTCCGCGCGCGCAGCCGGCGGCACACCTCGAGCCCGTCGAGCTTCGGAAGAGCAAGATCGAGCACGACGGCGTCGACGTCCTCGCCGGCGAACCGCTCGAGCGCCTCCGCACCGTCGCGGGCCTGGATCACGCGGTAGCCGTCCTGCTCGAGCGGGAACTTGAGCAGCTTCTGAATCGATTCCTCGTCGTCGACGAGCAGGATCGTCGGCGCTGGTGTCACGCGACACAGCATAGGGAGGAGCGGAATAAGATCGCCTGTTCTGCGCTCGCGAGCGACGCCAAGCGACAGGCCGGGGCCCGGGGAGGCTGGAGAGCTCGTTCTCGGGCGCACGCGGCCGCGACGTGGATCCCTCGAGCGCCCCGTCTCGACGCGGATCTACCGCGTCGCGTGGGCTCTCGTCGCGGTGCCCGTCCTCGTCGCAGCGTTCACGGTGGCTCAACCTGAGCCACTCCCCGCTCCGCGGCTCGAGCCGTCGTTCGACCAGACGACCGCCGTCGGGTTCGCGCGCGAGTTGACGCGCCGCTTCCCCGATCGTGCCCCCGGATCCGCCGCCTCGCGCGAGGCAGCCGAATGGGTCGCGGCGCGCCTGCGCGACTACGGCGCGAAACCGGAGCTCCAGGAGTTCGCATCCGACGTGCCCGGGCTCGGCGAACGCGAGCTCGTCAATGTCGTCGCAATGGTCGCCGGCCGTTCGCCCGAGACGATCGTCGTCATGGCGCACCGTGACAACCTCGGCCGAAGCCCGGGCGCGAACGACAATGCCTCGGGGACGGCGGCCCTCCTCGAGCTCGCGCGCGGCGTCGCGCTCACACCGCCCGCGCACACCATCGTCTTCCTGTCCACGGATGGAGGCGCCCACGGCTCCGTCGGCGCGAACGTCTTCGCGGCCGACCGCGACTTCTTGAAGCAACGACTCGGAAGCGGCGCGTCCGTGGTGGCGGTGGTCAACCTCGATTCCCTTGGCGGAGGCGAAGACGCTCGCATCCTGTTCGGAGGCGAGACGGCTCGTTCCGCGGCTCCCGCACTCGTTGCGACGGCTCACACGAGCGTGGCGGAGGAGCTCGGGGTCGAGCCGCGCCGGGCCGGGCCGTTCGCACAGGTCATCGACCTCGCCTTCCCGTTCAGCCTGTACGAGCAAGCGCCGTTCGTCGGCCACGGAACCCCCGCCGTCACGCTGACCGCGGCGGGCGAGCGGCCACCCTCGCCGGAGGGCGATCGGATCGACACGTTGCGCCTACGCCGCATCGGCGAGCTCGGCCGGTCCGCACAGACGCTCGTCGGGGCGCTCGACGAGTCGGCGGAAATCGCTCGCGGGACGCAGGCGAACGTCTACATCGGCTCGCGCCTCGTCCGCGGCTGGACGATCCAGTTCCTCCTCCTCGTGGCGCTCCTGCCCTTCCTCGTGGCCGTCATCGACCTCTTCGCGCGTTGTCGGCGACGCCACATTGCGCTTGCACCTGCGCTCCGGAGCTTCTTCAGCCGCCTCCGAGTATGGATATGGGCCGCTGTGCTCTTCTTCGCCTTTTCGACGCTCGGCGCGCTGGCCACGGGCGACGCACGCCCGATCAGTCCCGACTCGACGGCGGCCACGGAGTGGCCCGTCGCGGCGCTCGTTGGCTTGCTCGCGCTCTCCACCCTCGGATGGCTCGTCGCCCGCCCGCGCCTTGCACGGCGCCGGAGAGTCGACCGCAACGAGGAGCTCGGCGGGCATCTCGCGGCCATGCTCGTTCTCGCCGTGGTCGCGCTCGTCGTCGTGGCGACGAACCCCTACGCGTTGCTCTTCCTCCTTCCCTCGCTCCATGCGTGGCTCTGGCTACCGCATCTCGCCGACCGGCACGTCGTCGTGCGTCTCGGCCTGTACGCAGCGGGTTTTGCTGGTCCGCTCATCCTCGTCGGGTCCTTCGCGCTCCGCTACGACCTCGGGCTCGACGCCGTCTGGTACATGGCCGCCCTCACCTCCGTCGGCTACGTCTCGCCGGCGCTGCTTGCGGCGGCCCTCGTCTGGGCGGCCGCCGGCGCCCAGGTCGGCGCCGTCGCCACCGGGCGTTACGCTCCGTACCCCGCCCGCGACGAGCGATCGGCCCGGGGGCCGATTCGCGCGTCCATTCGCCGGGCCGTTCTCTTCACCCGAAGCCGCCGCGGCGCCGGCCATGCACTCGCGCCCGAAAGCGAAGCTCAGGAGCCCGAGGAGTGACGCGAAGATGGGCCACCGCGCGCGAGGCCGGCTTCCGTCGAGCGGCGGCCGTCGTCGCTAGAGGAGGGGCAGGAACCGAACCGACGTGCCCGCCGCGAGCCCGCCGTCCCCCGGCTCGACTGAAACGAGCGCTTCGGCGCGGCCGGTTCGCACGATCATGTGCGATTCCTGGCCGGACAAGGGCTCGAGGAGGACGTTGCCGCCGCGGCAGCTCGTGCGCGCCCGCACGAACTCGTGGCGGCGGGGGTTCCTTCGTATGGACGCGGCGAGGACGCCCGTGCGATAGGCGGGAAGCGGGTCCCGCAGGCCGAGGAGCGCTCTCACGGCCGGCCGGACGAGCAGCTCGAAGGTCACGAGGACGGAGACCGGGTTCCCGGGGAGGTTGAAGACGAGGTGGTCGCGACGGACGCCGAACGCGACCGGCTTTCCCGGCTTGATCGCGACACCCCAGAAGACCTCGTCGACGCGGAGCTTGGCCTGAGCGGCGCGGACGAGGTCGTGCGGACCGACGGATGCGCCGCCTGACGTCACGAGCATGTCGAACCCGAGCAACGCCCGCTCGATCGCGCGGGCATGCTCGTCCGCGTCGTCCGCGACGACGCCGAGCTGGGCCGGGACGGCTCCCGCCGACTGGAGCGCGGCCGCGAGCAGGAGGCCGTTGGACTCGTAGATCTCGCCCGGGGCAAGCGCTTCGCCTGGGCGCCGAAGCTCGGAGCCGGTGACGAGGATGCCGACTCGCGGCCGCTTCGTGCAATGCACCTCCGCCACACCTGCGGCGGCCAGAGAGGCGACCTGTGCCGGCCCGAGGAGCACGCCCTGTTCGAGCACTGGATCGCCCGCGGCGGCGTCGCCACCCCGGCCGCGAACGTTTGCGCCGGTCGGGACGGGCGCGGCGACCACTACCTCGTCCTCCGCATCCTCGACAAGCTCGATCGGAATGACCGCGTCGGCGCCGTCGGGAACGGCTCCACCCGTCGAGATCGCCATCGCCTCGCCAGCCTCGAGCTGGCGCTCCGCAGGCTTCCCCGCCGCGATCCGACCGACGACTCGAAGCCGCGCAGGCGCGGACGCCGTGTCATCGGCCCGGAGCGCAAACCCGTCCATTGCCGAGCTTGGAAACGGAGGAAGGTCGATCGCGGCGGCAGCGGGCTCCGCCAGGACTCGTCCTGCGGCTCGTTCGATCGGCACGCGTTCGCCTTCGAGCGCCCGCGCGTGCTCGAGGACTCGCCGCTGCGCCTCGTCGAGCGGGATTAGGTCGGCCATTGCGGCCATACGCTAGCTCGTTGTCTAATTCGACAACGAGCGGCCGGACGCAGCGTTACGGTTCCGTGGTCGTGGGCGGCGGGTCGGTCGTCGTTGTCGGCGGAGCCGTCGTCGTGGGCGGCGGGTCGGTCGTCGTTGCCGGCGGAGCCGTCGTCGTACCCTCACTGGCCGTCGTACCGCCGCTCGTGGCCGGCTGTGCGGCCCCCGTATCTGAGCTCGGCGGCGGCCCGTGGAACGCGTACTGGCCCTTGAACGGCTCCCACTCGACGGGATCTTTCGGGAAGGGCCAGCTCAGGATCGGCGTGCCCTCGAGCGCCACTGACATGAACAGGTTCCAGATCGTCGCGGGGAACGTCCCGCCCGCCACTCGGATGCCGTGAACGTTCGTCATCTCCACCTGCGCGTTCGGATGGCCCACCCAGACGGCCGTCGCGAGGTTCGGCGTGTAGCCGACGAACCACGCGTCTGCGAAGTTGTCGGTCGTTCCCGTCTTGCCCGCCGCGGGCCGGCCGATGTTCGCACCCGTTCCCGTGCCCGCCTGGATGTTCCGCTCGAGGATCTTTGTCACCTCGTAGGCGACGCCGTCGGGAAAGACCCGGCGGCGCTTCGGCTTTCCCCAGCCGGCCTCGTCGTCGGCGGTTCCATTAGCAAGGACGACACGGCGGATGGCCATCGGCTCCGAGGAGATCCCGCCGGCCGCGAGAGTCGCATACGCGGATGCCATCTCGAGCACCGAAACCGAGTTCGAGCCGAGCCCGATCGAGGCCACGGGCTCGAGCTTCGTCTTGATGCCCATGCGGTGCGCGATGTCGACGACTTCCTCCGGGCCGACGTCGAGCGTGAGCCGTGCGAACACGGTGTTGTCGGAACGGAGTGTCGCGGACTCGATGTCGACCGCACCGACGTACGACTGGTCATACGTCTCCACCTCCCAGACGCAGTTCGGATCGTCCGACTCGTCGCACGTGGGGTCGGGCTGCCACCGGAAGGGCGCCGAGAGGTATTGCGTCGCGTTCGGATCGATGCCTTCCTCGATCGCCTCCGTGAGGACGAACGTCTTGAACGCGGAGCCGGCCTGCCGTCGCCCCTGCGCCGCGAGGTTGAACTGAAGGTTCTTCTTCTGTGGTGCGACGGCGGTCATCGCGCGGATCGCGCCGTTTTTCGGGTTGATCGAGACGATCGCGGACGCAGGGTCCGTCCTGAGCGGGAGCGTCTTCTTCATCGCTCGGACCGCAGCCTTCTGGAAACGCGGGTTGATCGTCGTGTAGACCTCGAGCCCGCCGCTTCGCACCGTGCTCGCGCCGTATTCCTTGATGAGGGCGTCACGGACGTAGCCGAAAAAGTACGGCTCGCGAATCTTGGTGTAGAGCTGCCCGCGGCGGGTGACGAGCCGAGCCTCGACGGCCTTCCCGTAACGCTTGACGCTGATGTATCCCGCCTCGTACATCGCTCGTAGGACGTCGTTGCGCCGCGCGACCGCCTCGTCCACGCGCTGGAAGGGATCGAAGACGGACGGCGCCTGCGGGAGCCCGGCGAGAAGCGCCGATTCGACGAGGTTGAGCTTCTTCGCCGGCTTCGAGAAGTACGTTTGCGCGGCCGCCTCGATGCCGTACGCGTGATTCCCGAAGTAGACCTGGTTCAAGTACGTCTCGAGGATCTTGTCCTTCGACCAGGCTGCATCGAGCTTGAGCGCGAGGCACGCTTCCTTCGCCTTGCGCGTGAACGAGCGCTCGTTCCCGATGTAGAGGTTACGGACGAGCTGCTGGGTGATCGTGGAGCCGCCCTCGACGATCCGCCCCTGCTCGATGTTCTTGAAGAGCGCGCGGCCGATTCCCGAGACATCGAGGCCGGCATGGTCGTAGAAGCGGCGGTCTTCGATCGCGACCGTCGCCTCCGCGACGGCGGGCGCCATCTCGGCGAGCTTGCGCGGCTGGCGGTTCTTCTCCGCCGGAATCGAGCCGAGGAGCGATCCGTCCGCCGCGTAGATGAACGTGTTTTCGCCGATGGCGACTGGACGGAGCGAGTCGAGGCTGCACCCTTGGCTGAAGGCGGACGTCGCGGTCAGCGCGCCGGCGACGATCGCGAGGACGAGCAGCAGGACGGACGCCGCGACCGCAAGCAGGAGCGCACGCTTCTTCGCCCTTCGCTCCTGGCGACGGCGCTGGCGATCGCGGCGACGGTGGTTCGGATAGACGCCGCCGTTGCCATTGCCGTTGCCGCCGTTCCGTCGGCCGCCGTTCCCGCGCGGGCGCCCGTTCCCGTTCCGACCCCGCGTCGGTGCCACTAACCGTAGATCCCCTCGGCGCGCAGGCGCCGGTGGACCGCGCGGCGGATCGCGGCCGCGGTCGGCTGGGCGCGGCCGGGCTGCGCCCATACTTCGACCGTCACGACGGCGGTCGGCGTGGCTGTCTCGAGTTCGGTCACGCTTGCCTGGGGTTCTTTATCGGACGGAAGCTCGTAGGCCGCCACTGCCTCTTCCTCGAGCAGCGAGACGACCCGATCGAGGTCGGACGAGATCGGGACGGGCACCCTCACCTGAGCGAGATGCTCCGCGCTCGCGATCGTCGCGTTTCTGATCGTATCGGAGGCCAACTTCTCGTTCGGGATGAAGAAACGCTCGCCGCTCGGCGTGCTAAGGGTCGTGTATGTGAGCGCGATCTCCTCCACCGTCCCCGAGGCCTCGCCGATCGTGACCTCGTCACCGAGGCGAAGGGGCTGCGTGAACGCGATCAGCATCCCGGCGACGAAGTTCGCGAGCGTCGTCCGGGCGGCGAGCCCGAGCACCAAGCCGACGACGGCGGACGAGGCGAGGACACCGCCCGCGACGGCCCGGATCTGCGGGATGACGAGGAGGGCGCTCAGGATCCCGAGAACGACGATCACGGCCATGACGCTGCGGCGCAGGACGCGATAGCGAGTAAGCGCGTCCGGCGGAAGCTCGAGGTGGCGCGAGAGCGCACGGTCGACGAGCTTCGCTGCGACCAGCGCGATGAGGATCATCGCGCCCGCGATCGCGAGACGCTGCCAGAGCTCCGAGTCCATTGGTCTCAGTTCTCTCAGACGGGAGCCGCTTCCTCCCGTCGCGCGGCCTTCCCTTGATACTCCCTCCATCGATGATTCCCAAGCACGCCATCGGGATCGCCGCCCTCGCGCTCGCCCTGACCGGGTGCGGCGAGCGGACAGAGCCGCTTGCGCCGGACCTTTCGCCGTATCCCGTGAGCGCCCGCGGGGCGGGCGATCGGCCGGCCGTCCTGAACTCGCGGCCCGAGCGTGTCGTCGCGCTCGACCCCGGCGCAGCTGAGCTCGTGGCGGCCGTCGGCGCCGCCGACCGTCTCGTCGGCGTGCCGTCTGAGGTCTCGGCCGCGGTCCCGGAGAACGCAACGCGCGTGGTCGGCCTGAGCGGCCAGGTCGACGTCCGGCGGGCCGTCGAGCTCGAGCCCGACCTCGTCGTCACGGCGGCGGCCGTCGATCCCGGCGACGTCTCGCGCGTCTACCGGGCGACGGGTGCAGCCCTCTACATCCAGCCCGATCGGTCGCTGCGCGAGGTCGAACGTGCGGCCGTTGAGCTCGGCCTCCTCCTCGACGAGGCGGTCGCCGGGCGTCTTCTTGCACAGTCGATCCGGCGCAAGGCAGCTGCTGTCGCGACGAGGATCGGCACTCGGAGGAGTGTGCGTGTCTTCGTCGACACGGGTTTCCTCGTCACCGTCCCGGCCCGCTCGCTCCTCGGCGACCTCGTCCGCCGCGCCGGCGGAGAGAGCGTCGCCGGACCGACGCCGCCGCCGGATGGGTTCGCGCCGTGCGACGTGGTTCGATTTCGGCCCGAGACGATCCTGACGACGGAGAGCCGAACAAGCATCCTACGGCGGCTCAACCGTGCCGGATGCCCCGCGCGCGGGATCGCCGTCGTCGAGCTTCCGACGGGCGCGACGCAGGCCGGCCCGCGCGTCGCGCAAGCGCTCGAGCAGATCGCGCGGGCGCTCCATCCTGATGCCTTCGCATAACGAGCTCGACGCCGTGACGGTCGACGCGTTTGGGACGATCGTCGAGCTTTGCGATCCCGTCGAGCCGCTCGCCCGGGTGCTGGCCGCGCGGGGTGTCGAGCGCGGCCGCGCCGCGATCGAGCGCGCGTTCGCGGCCGAGGCCGAGTACTACGTCCGCCACTCCCTGCGCGGTCGTGACGAGGCGAGCCTCGAGGCTCTCCGGCGCGACTGCGCTGAGGTCTTCCTCCACGGGGTTCACGCAAACCTCGATCCGGGCGAATTTGCGCCCGACTATGTCGCCGCGCTCGAGTTTCGCGTGATCGAGGGGACGATCGAGACGCTCGATTCGCTGCGAAGCGCCGGACTTCGGCTCGCGTGCGTCGGCAACTGGGATCGCTCCCTCGAATCCGTGCTCGAGCGCCTGGGAGTAGCCGGGCGCTTCGAGGCGATCGTGAGCTCCGCGGTCGCCGGCGTCGAGAAGCCGGACCCGGCCATCTTTCTCCTCGCGCTCGATCGGCTCCGCGCTGCCCCCGACCGCGCCCTGCACATCGGCGATCGCGACACCGACCGCGAGGGCGCTTCGGCGGCAGGCCTTCGCTTCGAACCTGTCCCACTGGCTACGCTCCCCGCGCGCCTTGGCCTCTGAGAACGAGATGAGCGAGCGCCGACGCGGCCTCGCGACGCGCGCGATCCATTCGCGGGGGTTGCCCGGCGGGCCGGGCACGCCCGTGGTCACGCCGATCGTCCCCTCGACGACCTTCTCGTTCGAGAGCGCGGCCGAGTTCACGCGCGTCATGACGGAGGAGGAGTACGGATTCCTCTACGCGACCCTCCGAAACCCCACCGTCGAGGAGCTCACCGCGACGTGCGCCGACCTCGAGAGCGCCGAGGCCGCGCAGGCGTTCGCTACCGGTATGGCGGCCATCTCCGCGGCCCTCTTCTCGAACCTCTCCCCCGGGGACACGCTGCTCTGTCCGAGCCAGCTGTACGGGACCACGTACGCGCTCGTCGAGCGACACGTTCGCCGGCTCGGCGTCGAGGTCCTGTACCTCGACGTGACCGATCCCGCCGCCTGGGAGCGGCCCGCGCGTGTCCGCTACGCCGAGACGCTCGCGAATCCTGGATTCCCGCTCGCCGACCTGCGCGCACTCGCCGACACGAAGGGCGACGGCCTCTTGATCGTCGACAACACCTTCGCTTCCCCCGCCCTCTGCCGGCCGCTCGAGCACGGGGCGGACCTCGTGTGCGAGTCCGCGACGAAGTACCTGAACGGCCACCACGACGTCACGGCGGGAATCCTCGCCGGAGGAAGTGAGCTCGTGGAGGCGGCACGGCGATATCGCTACGAAACGGGCGGGACGCTCGACCCCTTCGCCGCCTTCCTCCTCCGCCGCGGCCTGAAAACGCTCCCGCTTCGGCTCGAGCGTCATTCGCAGAACGCGCTCGCCTTGGCTCGCTTCCTCG
>JALZEM010000112.1 GCA_030862005.1 Actinomycetota bacterium
GGCCTGGCCCTGGCCGCGTCCCGGCGAGCCCCAGCGGGCGGGCCCACACGCTGGCGCCCAGCGCGAGGGCTCACACGATATCGCTCCGCGCGAGGGCAGCCGTGCTCGACAGGCCGTGTCCGGAGGCCTGACGCCGGGCACGGCCGGGGAGGACACAGCCCGTCCTTCTAGACTGGCCTCGTGAAGAAGGTCGCCCTTCTCGGTGCGACGGGATCGATCGGCACGCAGGCGCTCGAGATCATCGATGCGCACCCCGAGCTCGAGCTTTGCGCCGTCGCCGTCGGCGCTCGTGAAGCGGACGCACGAGAGATCGCCGCGGTCCGAGGTGTAGCCCACGTCTCGGTCGGGGGGTCGCCGCCGCTCGACGAGCTCGTCGAGCGCAGCGAGCCGGACGTCGTCCTGAACGCGGTGGTCGGATTCGCGGGCCTTCCTGCGACACTCGCCGCTCTCGAGCGCGGCGTCGACCTGGCGCTTGCGAACAAGGAGAGCCTCGTCGCGGCCGGCGATCTCGCACTCGCGGCGAAAGAGCGGGGCGGAGGACGCATCCTCCCGGTTGACAGCGAGCACTCTGCGGCCTTCCAGTGCCTCGAAGGCCGCCCCCGCGAGACGGTGCACTCACTCGTACTCACCGCGTCGGGCGGCCCGTTTCGCGGCCGCACGCGTGCAGAGCTGATCGCCGTCAGCCCCTCCGAGGCACTCGCGCACCCGACGTGGAACATGGGTCCGAAGATCACCATCGATTCCGCGACCCTCATGAACAAAGGGCTCGAGCTGATCGAGGCGCATTTCCTGCTCGGCCTCCCGTACGAGCTGATCGAGGTCGTAGTTCACCCGACGTCCGTTGTGCATGCGCTCGTGCGTTTCCGAGACGGCGCTACGCTCGCGCACATGGGCTATCCCGATATGCGCGTGCCGATCTCGTACGCGCTCACGTATCCGGAGCGTGCCGCGGTCCCGATCGCGCCGCTCGAGCTCGCCGCCGGACTGATCCTCGAGTTCGCAGCGCCCGACGAGGACGCGTTTCCGTGTCTCGCGCTCGCCCGAATGGCGGGCGAGGCGGGAGGGTCCGTCCCGTGCGTCCTCAACGCGGCGAACGAGGTTGCGGTCGCATCGTTCCTCGACGGCACGCTCCCTTTCCTCGGGATCCCCGACGTGGTCGAGCGCACGCTCGCGACCGTGAACGCACCGCCCGCACGCGACCTCGACGACCTGATCGCGGTCGACGCCGAAGCAAGGCGAGTCGCGGGAACCCTCACCCGGGAGCTCGTCCATTGAGCATTGCCGTCGCGATCGTCGGCCTCGCCCTCCTCATCCTCATCCACGAGGCGGGGCATTTTGTCGTCGCACTCGCAGTCCGCATGCGGCCGCGCCGTTTCTACCTCTTCTTCCCGCCCGCCGTCGTGAAGCGGGTCCACAACGGAATCGAATACGGAATCGGGGCGATCCCGCTCGGCGGCTACGTGAAGATCCCGGGCATGCACCGGCCCGCGGCCGGAGATCTCGACGCGAGTCTCGCCCGGGCTCTCGCGGAAGCGCCGTGGCTCGAGCGTCAGGCTAATCCGATCAAGCGAGCCCTCGACGAGGAACGGCTCGCTGCGGCGCGGGGAGCATTGTCGGACCTGCACGAAGGCGTCGCGCGCGCCGAGCTCTCGGAACCGGCACAGAGAAGCGCCGAGCGCGGCCTGACAGACATCGACGATGCGCTCGCACCCGACGCATATTGGCGTGCGCCCGCGTGGAAGAAGATCGCGGTCATCTTCGCGGGGCCCGCAACGAACCTCGCCTTCGCCGTTGCCGTGCTTGCGGTCGTTTTCGCAATCGGCGTCCCGGTCGCGACGAGCGTCGAGAGCGTCGAGGCGGGCTCGCCCGCCGCCGAGGCAGGGCTCCAGCCCGGAGACGAGATCGTCGCGATCGACGGGAGGAAGGTTACGCCTGTTCTCACGGAACGCGTCCCAGCGCGCATCGGGGCGACGCAGGGCGAGCCCGTGACGCTGACGGTCGACCGTGAGGGACGCCGTGTCGCCCTCGAGCCGGCGCGAGCCCGCCTGCAGGACGGCGCCTACCGCCTCGGGTTCACGCTCCGCGCCCGCGAGGAAAGGTTCGGCCTCGGCGAGTCCCTCTCGCTTGCGATCCGCGAGACATGGGCGATCACGGAGGCGACGGGATCCGCGCTCGGCCGCATTGCCACAGGCTCGGGACGGGACGAGATCTCGAGCCCGGTCGGAATCGTTCAGGGGTCGACTCAGGCGCTCGAAGTCGGCTTCGACGTCTACCTGAGGATCCTCGCGCTCATCAGCCTGTCCCTCGCGCTCCTCAACCTGCTGCCGCTCCTCCCGCTCGACGGCGGCCACATCGCCTTCTCGATCGTCGAGGCGCTGCGCGGGAAGGCGATTCCGCGTTCGGCCTACGAACGCGTCTCCGTGATCGGGATCGCGCTCGTCCTGATGCTCTTCTTCATCGGCCTGACAAACGACGTCAACCGTCTCAACGGCGGCTAGCGCGGGCGGAGTCGGTACGTCGCCTGGCGGCCGCCGATTTTCCGCGTCGCAGAGCGGACGACCGCATGGGAAGCGCGGAAGGCAGCGATACACTGTTGTCTCCGGTGGCAAGCGAGGTTCAGATCAAGGTCGGAAACGTCCCGATCGGGGGCGGCGCGCCCGTCGTCGTTCAGTCGATGACGACGACGGCCACGCACGACGTCGATGCGACGATGGCGCAGATCGGCGCGCTCGTCTCGGTCGGTTGCGAGATCGTCCGCGTCGCGGTCCCGAAGCTCGAGGACGCGGAGGCTCTCGCGAAGCTCGTCTACCTGAGCCCGGTTCCCGTCGTCGCCGACATCCACTTCAACGCCTCGCTCGCGCTCAAAGCGATCGACGCCGGCGTCGCGGCCGTCCGGATCAATCCCGGCAACATCGGCGGGCCCGAGAAAGTCGAGCACGTCGTCAAAGCGGCCAAGGCGAAGGGCATCCCGATGCGGATCGGGGCGAACTCGGGCTCGCTCCCGAAGCACCTCGAGCCGCTCGCCCAGCGCGACACGGCGTCCGCGCTCGTCCAGGAAGCGCTCGAGCAGGTCGCGCTCCTCGAGAAGCTCGACTTCCGTGAGTTCAAGATCTCGGTCAAGTCGAGCTCGGTGCCGACGATGATCCGGGCATACCGGATGCTCTCGGAGAAGGTGCCGTATCCACTCCATCTCGGCGTCACGGAGGCAGGGACGCCGTACTCGGGGTCGATCAAGAGCGCCGTCGGGATGGGCAGCCTCCTGATGGACGGGATCGGCGACACGATGCGCGTCTCCCTGACGGCCGATCCCGTCGAGGAAGTCAAGGTGGCCTGGGAGATCCTGAAGTCATTGGGCCTCCGCGAACGCGGCCCAGTAATGATCGCGTGCCCGTCGTGCGGGCGCGACAACGTCGGCGTTCAACGGCTGGCCGAGGCCGTCGAGAGGCGGCTCATTGAGTATCCGCAGGCGTTCGAGGTCGCCGTCATGGGCTGCGCGGTCAACGGCCCGGGGGAGGCGGGGGACGCAGACTTCGGGATCGCAGGCGGCCGCGACACGGGCTTCGTCTACGCCCACGGCCGCGTCCTCAAGAAGGTCTCGTCGGACATCCTTGTCGACGAGCTCTTCCACGAGATCGATGGGTGGATTGCAACCGGCATGGCCCGGCCGAAGCGACTCAAACTCGCGAAGCCGGCCGCGCTCATGATGGCCGAAGCGGCCCAGCGGCCGCTCTAGGCGATGCGCGCCTCTCAGCTCTTCATCCCGACGCTCCGGGAGGACCCGGGCGATGCCGAAGCCGTCAGCCATCGCCTCCTCGTCCGCGGCGGCCTGATCCGCCAGGTGAGCGGCGGCCTCTGGACATACCTGCCGCTCGGCTGGCGCGTCCACGAGAAGGTCGTCCAGATCC
>JALZEM010000032.1 GCA_030862005.1 Actinomycetota bacterium
CCATGGGACGACGCACGGAGAAGTGGCCGAGTGGACGAAGGCGGCGCCCTGCTAAGGCGTTAAGGGGGTAATAACCTCCTTCGAGGGTTCGAATCCCTCCTTCTCCGTCTCAGCCGCAGGACACGCCGGAGGGGTGGCAGAGCGGACGAATGCGGCGGTCTCGAAAACCGTTGCCGGGGGCTTCCCTCGGCCGAGGGTTCGAATCCCTCCCCCTCCGCTTTCCAAGCCGCATCGGGCACACGTCTGTTGCCGGGTGCGGCTACGAACGGTCTACGTAACCGCGGCACTCAGTCCGCCGACGTCCATGGGGATCCGGAGAAGTGGAGACATGTGGCTGCACACTGGCGAGCCACTGGCGAACAACGTCTATTGCCTTTGGTTGCCCGGCGAGACAAAAGTGCGCTTGCCGCTCCGAGCGCGGCGCGACCCGACTTCAGCGGGCTGCGCCGTCACCTCGGCCGTTAGCGGCGACCGGCCGCGAGCCAACGTAGCCGATCTTTAGACCTTCAGCTCGACGCCCGGACGCCTTCGGATGCCGTCGTCAGAAGCCGGCCCTGCCGAAGCCCTTGCCTAACCCGCGACCGATTCGGTTCGACGCGGCAGAACCCAATCCGGGCGTGGAAAGTGACAGGTGTACCCGTTCGGATACCGCTCGAGATAATCCTGATGCTCGGGCTCGGCTTCCCAGAAGGGCCCGGCCGGCGCCACCTCCGTCACGACCTTCCCCGGCCAGATGCCCGACGCTTCGACGTCGGCGATCGTGTCCTCGGCGACGCGGCGCTGGTCCTCATCGAGGTAGAAGATCGCCGAGCGATAGCTCGTCCCGACGTCGTTGCCCTGACGGTTCAGCGTCGTCGGATCGTGGATCTGAAAGAAGAACTCGAGCAGGTCGCGATAGGAGATCTGCTCGGGGTCGAAGACGATCTCGATCGCCTCGGCGTGCGTGCCGTGGTTGCGGTAGGTCGCGTTCGCGACGTCGCCGCCTGTGTAGCCGACCCTCGTCGACAGAACGCCCGGTCGTTTCCGGATGAGATCCTGCATCCCCCAGAAACAGCCGCCGGCAAGGATCGCCTTCTCGACTCCATCCACGTGCCGCCACCTCCTCGTTCAACGAGCCGTCGTAGCTCACTCTATCCGTCAGCGTCGCCTCACCGACTGTCGCCGGGCGTGCGACGTCTCTGCGAGCGCACGTCGAGCGTCAGCGCCGCGGGCTGTGCATGAGCGCGCCGCTCGACCGCCAACGGCCCGGGTTCGACTGCGTCCCCTCGGCTGTTCGCGATCGCCTTTCGGAATGACCACCTGACCTTGGGCCAACCTTCACCGATAACTCGGTCATAACCCGGTAGTCGTCCGGTGCGGATCTTGGAGAAGGTGCCCCGCACGCGGCGGCGCCGGTGCGGCGGCGGTTTCGTCGCGGCGGCTGAGCTCAGGCCGCGGCCTGGCATCGGGCCCTCGGCAAGCTTGATACGGGTCCTGACGGATCGCCCACCGTTATGGCACGCGCTCAGGCTTACCCGGCCGGGACCTCCGCGGGCGGCGACTTCACGGAGGCGATATAGCCACGGACGTCCGCCGTCGGCTCCGAGTACGCCTCCCCGAGAGAATCCTCCATGCGCGTCATGTAGTCCTCGGCCCACTGCGGAAGGTCGTAGTCGATTGCGCGCAGGAACTCGAGACTCGCGGCCCAGCGCATGTCGGCGATGGAAGGATTGTCACCGCCGACGAACGACCTCCCATCGAGAAACCACGCGCGGAACGCGTCGAACGGCGCGGCGAGCGCAGCTTCCGCGTCCTTCTGCGCCTTCGCCTTCATAGCATCGTCCGCATCGGACGCACCCACCTCGCCCGGATACTGCCCGAAGCCGAGCGCCGGATAGGTGGCGCGCGTGAGCAGCGGATAGAACGTGCCGATGAGATAGAACATCGCGCTGTTGACCATCGCCCGCTCGCCTAGGTCCTTGGGATAGAACTGGTCGAGGCCGTGCTTGTCGCACAGGTAGGCCATGATCGCGCAGCTCTCCCAAAGGGAGCCTTTCGGCAAGCCCTCTTCCTCGAGCAGCGGGGTGAGATCCGCCGGGTCCTTGGCCAGGAACTCGGGGGTGCCCTTTTTCCCCCACACGTCCAGCTCTTCGAAGTCGAGCTCCGCGGCTCGCACGAAGATCCGAACGCACAGGTTGTTGACGCTCGGCTTCAGGATGCTCAAGGTGTTTGTCGTCATCTGCTCCTCCCGGACTCGTAGGGTTCGGTTGGCGATCGTTTCTCCGAGAGCGACGCGCGCGATCGCCTGACGAGCGTCTCGATTGCATCTGCGAGGTGGTCCTGGGCGATGTTGTAGTCGCCGCGCTCGACCCGGATCTTGTGCGCCTCCAGCAGCACGTCGGCGTGGGTGTGGCCCACCGGGGGCTCGAACCGATATGACGAGAGCTCGATCAGGAGGCCGAGCGGGTCGTCGAAGTAGATCGAATCCATGAAGCCGCGATCCTTGACGCCGCTGTGGCGGATCCCACGCCCGCCGAGCCGCTCCACCGCCTGCTGAAAGGTTGCCTGCGAGACCGAGAACGCGATGTGGTGCACGCAGCCGAGGTCCGTCGAGGTGCGTTCGGGATCGGGCTCGCGCTCCTCGTTGGTGAAAACCGTGATGAGGCGTCCGTCGCCCGGATCGAAATAGAGATGGCTCTCGGCCGCGTTATCGAGGTTGGGCTGCTCGAAGACGAAGGGCATCCCGAGCACGCCCTCCCAGAAGTCGATCGACGTCTGCCGATCGGCTCCGACGAGCGTGATGTGGTGAACGGCCTGGGTCTGAAGCTTCCGCATCAGCGCTCGACAAGTTTCGATTTGTATTCGCTCCGGCGCAAGCTTCCAGAAGGTACGAGCTCGACGCGCGTTTGGACGACGAGTGCGTCGCGGAGTTTCTCACGGATTGCCTCGGCGAGCGAATCGTCCGCGTTCGTGCCGGGCGCGAGCTCCACGACCACAGGGAGCGGCGGCTCCTGCGCAACGCCGCTGGCCGCCGGCTTGACGAGGACGTGGCCGCTGACGGTGGGCGCGAACCCGCTCACCACCTCTCGAATAGCCGAGGGGAAGACGTTCACGCCGCGCACGATCAGCATGTCGTCGGTACGCCCGACGCAACGGACGCGCGGGCCGGTGCGGCCGCATCTGCACGGGGTCGCCCGTGTGACTACGTGATCGCGCGTGCGAAACCGAAGCAGCGGCGCCGCCCGGTGCCGAAGGTGAGTGAGGACGAGCTCGCCGGCGGCGCCGTCCTCCATCGGGACGGCGGCGGCGGTGTCCGCGTCGATGAGCTCGGCGTGGACGAATCCGCGCGCGCCCAGGTGCATGCCGTCCTGCTCCTCGCATTCCCCCCAGAGCGAGACGCCGATGTCGCCGATTCCCATCGCCTCGGTGAGCTTCGCGTCCCAGCCGTCCTCGATCTTGGCGCGGAAGGCAGCCTCGCCGCCGCCGGGCTCACCTGCCACGAGCACGCGCTCGACACTGGAGGCCCGGAGATCGATGCCTCGCGCAGTCGACCACTCGACGAGGTAGGCGGCGTAGGAGGGCGTAAGCACCACAGCTTCGGGCTTCAGAAGCTCGACCGCCCGCATCAGAAGCTCGGTGTTGCCGGTGCCGACGGGTATGTGGCAGAGGCCGATGCGCTCGAAGGCGGCGAGAGCCGCGCCCGCCACAAATGGGCCGGCGTTGTAGGTGGAAACGATGCGCGCGCCGGCAGGAATGCCGGAGGCGGCGTAGCTGCGTGCCGAAGCGGTGACCCAATTGTCGAGGTCGCCCGCCGTCAGCGGGATATAGCTGGGCGCGCCGGTCGTCCCGCTCGTGGAGTAGATGCGGACGATCTCGGAGGGTGCCGCGCAGAGATGCGCGCCGATTGGATTGTCGGGAGTGCGCGTCGCCCGAATCTCGTCCTTCTCGGTGAGAGGAAGCTGGCCAATCCCCGCGATTCCACCCCCCGCGGCCGCAGAGGAGAAACCGGCCGCCGCCAGCTTCTCGCGGTAGAAGGGCGAGCGCTCGAAGAGGTAGGTGAGTTGCGTGCGATAGCTCGCGTCGTCGATCGCGAGCTGCTCGCTCCAGGGCCGGGTCTCGACCTCGGGCGCGAGCATCACGAGCCTTCCGGGCGCTCGTACTCGATCGCCTCCTGGGCTCTCGCGGCCAAGAGGAACCCGGCGGGGGTCTCCCGCTCCTCGGCCAGGTGAGCGAGCAGGCCCGCCGTCCGCGCAAGAATCGGAACCGCCTTCACCGCGGCGGACGAGAACCCGAGGTCGAGCATCACCGCCGCGATGGGCATTGCGACATTCATTGGCAGCGGCTTGCCCCAGACGTCGGCCACGGCGTCGCGCAGGCACCGTGCGAGCAGCACGTGCGGCCCGCTCACGCCGCGCGCATCCGCGAACTCGAGGATGCGCTCGGCGCGCGGATCGAGCGGCCGATGAACCGGATGGCCGAATCCCGGAACCTTGTCGCCCGCAGCGTGGGTCGTTCCCGCGAATGCGCGTGCGACCGCGGCCGGTTCGCCGCCGGCCGCCACCTCCTCCTGCGCCTTCTCGAGCACACGCGCGCAGGACTCCGACGCGCCGAGAACGACTGGGCCGGCGCCTAGGATCCCCGCCGCGACCGCCCCTTGAAGCGATCCGGGATCCGCGGCGAGCGTCATACGGGCTGCGACGTTGCTCGGCAT
>JALZEM010000060.1 GCA_030862005.1 Actinomycetota bacterium
ATCGGCTTCGCGCTGCTCCTCTTCAAGGTCTCGCCCGCCCTGATCACGAGCTGGCTTCCGATCGAGGGCACAGCGGCCTTCGTGGTCGTCGAGGGTCTCGTCCGCGTTGCGATCTTCATCGCTTACCTCCTTCTGATCGGCCTCCTGCCGGACCTCAAGCGTGTCTTCCAATACCACGCGGCGGAGCACAAGGCGATCAACGCGCTCGAGGCAGATGACGAGCTGAAGCCGGAGATCGTGCAGCGCCACAGCCTCCTGCACGTGCGCTGCGGCACGGCCTTTCTCCTCTACGTGATGGTCATCGCCATCTTCGTCTTTGCCTTCGTCGGCCAGCCGGTCTGGTACTGGCTGATTGCGTCACGCATCCTTCTCCTGCCCGTGATCGCGGGCATCGCCTACGAGGTGATCAAGTTCGCCGGGACGCATCCGCACAACCCGGCCCTCCGGACGATTCTTGCGCCGGGGCTCTGGCTGCAGCGTCTCACCACCCGCGAGCCGACGCTCGACCAGATCGAGGTCTCGATCCGGGCGCTTCGCGAGGTGCTTCGCCTCGAGGGGCGGATCACGCCCGAGGAGCGCAAGGTCGAAGTGATGGCCTAGCCCCCGCTAGCGGAACTCGACTCGAAGACGCGCGCGGAGGCGCTCTTCGCTCGCCTCGAGCGACCCGACGAGCTCAGAGAATGAATCAGCGCGGAATCCGAAACGCTCCTCGGCCTCGTCGGCGAGGGCTGCGAGATCGGCGCGGAGAACGCCCGCGCCCTGTGCTCCCTCCGCCTCGATCGTCTCCTCGTCGGCGATCGCGCGTGCGGATTCTTCGTCGGACGCGACCACGAAGTTGTCGTCGACGACGCCGAAGTAGAGATCGCTCGGCCCGTCGCCGGTGAGCCCGGAGACGTGGTAGAAGTCCTCGTCGTCCGCCGGCTCCTCGACGTTGACCTGAGCAAGTCGCGTCGCCGCGATCGGCGCGTCGGGCGCGAAGAGGAAAAGGAGCGCAAGCCCTTCCGATTCGAGTCCCTGGAGCCCTTCGATGAGCGCGGGGAGCCTCGGCGCGAGGGCACGCATGGCGCGGACAAGTTCCTCGGGGTCGCTCACCTCGCTCCGCGCTGCGAATCGCCGTCCGTCAGGGCTGACCGCGGAAACGCTCGGGCCATCGAACTGGCGGAGGATCTCCTGCTCGAAGTCGATTCCGAGCTCCTCCTCGAGGGCGTCGATCTCGCGGACGAAGCGAGAATCTGGGTAAGCCGCGCGGGCCGCTCGTAGAAGGAAGACGGTCGTCTGGCTCTGATCGCCGTTTGCGCCGGCGATCTCGCCGTGCCGGTCGAGGACCTCGGGCGCGTCGTCACCGCTCGCCAGCGGGAGGTCATCTTCGCCGACGTCGTCCGGATCGGTATTCAACGTCGCGTCGATTCGAAGTTCGCCTTCGTCTGCCGAGATCGTGGCACCGAACGAGCGAAGCGCAGCAACCCACGGGACGCCGCTGAACTGGTCGAGCTCGTCGCGCGTGAAAAGGACATCCGCATCACCGGCGGCACGGACTGCGGCGTCCCCCGGAAGGTCCGTCAGCCTCGCGCCCACGGCGTCGTCGTCGAGCCCATCGCCGCGGTCGCGGCGGGCGAGCGCGCGGTCGAGGGTCTCACGGGTGTCCCCGATGACGAGGACGTCGTCCTCGACGGCCGCGAACGCCGTCGACTGCGTGATGCGATAGAGCGTCGCGCCGCCGTCCTCCCCCGCCGGCTCGAAGAATGCGATCCGGTTCGCGACCTCGTGCAGGCTCTCCGCGTCTTTCGTCTGGAGAGCGGCGACGAACGCGAAGTCCCCCTCGTCGCCGGACGCCCCACGCTCGACCCCGATCGCCACATCGTTGCCGAGGAGCGGCTTGACGTCGTTGTCGTACGAGATCCCCGACTCGTCGGCGATCCGACGAAGCTGCTCCTCGAGGCCGCTTCCGCCGAGCGGCCGAATGACATTCTCATCAAGGCTCCGCACCTGCTCCGTCTCGAGATCCGTGGTGACGAACGCGATGACACTGGCGTCGCTCGCTAGATAGGAGAGCGCGCTGCCGGCTCGGGTCCCCGCGTCTTCCGCTCCACTACCGCCGCACGCTCCGAGCACAAACGCGGCTGCGATGGCGGGAACGACCGCGGCAACGCGCACATCCGGAAGTGTAGGGCAGCGGCGGCCGGGGCTATCCTGATCTCATGGCCGCGATCGATGATCTTGTCTCCGAGCTCGAGCGCTCGTACGAGGATGCGCAGGAGCGGATGAGTGATCCCGCCGTCTTCTCCGATCGAAACGCGGCCGCAGAGGCCGGGCGCCGGCTCAAGGAGCTCGAAGGGCCGTACAAGCTCGCTCAGGAGTGGCGCGAGACGAACGACGATCTCGCGGCCGCGCGGGGGGACGGCGAGTTGGGCGAGCTCCTTCCCGAGCTCGAGGAGCGCGTCGAACGGCTCGAGGAAGAGCTCAAGCTCGCGCTCGTCGAGCGCGATCCGAACGACGCGAAGGACGTCATCGTCGAGATCCGCCAGGGTGTCGGCGGCGACGAGGCCGCGATCTGGGCCGGTGACCTCTTCCGGATGTTGACGCGGTACGCCGAGCGGCGCGGCTTCAAGTGGGAGACGCTCGGATCAAATCCGAACGAGGCGGGCGGCTACAACGAGATTACGTTCGCGATCAAAGGCGACGGAGCGTACTCCGTGTTCAAGTGGGAGGCCGGCGTCCACCGTGTCCAACGTGTGCCCGCGACGGAATCACAAGGTCGGATCCACACGTCGACGGCCACGATCGCGGTCATGCCCGAAGCCGAGGAGGTCGACGTCGACATCGACGCGAACGATCTCAAGACCGACGTGTACCGGTCGACCGGCCCCGGCGGTCAGAGCGTCAACACCACCGACTCGGCGGTGCGGATCACACATCTTCCGACCGGCCTCGTCGTCTCGATGCAAGACGAGAAGTCGCAGCTTCAGAACAAGACCAAGGCGCTCCGAGTCCTACGGGCGCGCCTCCTCGAGCTGGAGCATCGCCGCCAGGAAGCGGAGGTCTCGGCGGCCCGGCGTTCGCAGATCGGGGGCGGAGAACGCTCCGAGAAGATCCGGACGTACAACTTCCCCGAGAGCCGCGTCACCGACCACAGGATCAAGCTCACCGCTCACCAGCTCGACCGCATCCTCGAGGGCGAGTTGACGGAGTTCAGCGACGCGCTCGCTGGGGAGGAGCGCCGCCGCCAGCTCGAGCCGGCTCCGACCGCATGAAGCCGCTCGCGGCGGTCCACGACGCCGAGCGCCAGCTGGGCGCCGCCCGCGTCCCCGAGCCTCGGACGGACGCCGAGATTCTCGTCGCGCACGTCCTCGGCTGCGGGCGTTCCGAGCTGTACGGCCGCGGCCCTGACCTCGGCGACGAAGGTCGGGAGCGCCTGCGGGCGCTCGTCGAACGGCGCCGCGCGCGCGAGCCCCTCCAGTACATCCTCGGAGAGTGGGGGTTTCGCCGCCTGACCCTAACGGTCGACGAACGCGTGCTCGTGCCGCGACCCGAAACGGAGATCGTGGTCGAACGCTGCCTCGTGCTCCTGCACGCCATCCCAGAGCCCCTCGTCCTCGATGTCGGCGTCGGATCGGGGGCGATCGCGCTCGCGCTCGCGGACGAGCACCCGGGCGTGCGTGTCACCGGCGTCGACGCGTCCGCGGATGCGCTCGTGGTCGCGCATGAGAACGCGCGGCGTGCCGGACTCACCGACCGTATCGACCTGGTCCACGGAGATCTCCTGGCGCGCGTCGCCGGCCCTTTTGACCTCGTCGTGTCGAACCCGCCCTACGTCGATCCAGGGCAGATCGCGTCGCTCGAGCCGGAGGTGCGTGACTGGGAGCCGCGTAGTGCGCTCGTGGCACCGGGCGTGACGGATGCCGTGGCTCGCTCCGCGGGGGCGGTTCTTCGCCCGGGCGGCTGGCTCGTGTTCGAGGTAGGCTCCGGAGCGGCCGGAACCGTTGCCCGCCTCCTTCGCTCGCTCGACTATGCGGAGGTGACGGTCACCCCGGATCTTTCAGGTGTCGACCGGGTCGTCGACGGCCGACGGCCGTGACCGTCGCGTAACAGACTGGGACTCGGTCGCAGCGGCATCGGGGTAACCCTTGCAAGCACGGAGGTGTAGGAACATCGGGACTCGCCGCCAGCGGCGATAGCGCGGCTCGCGCTCACAGAGCCCATCGTCCGGCACGGGCTCGCGCATCGCCTCGACGACGAATCCGGCCTCCTGGAGCGCTCCCGCGTAGTCCTCGAGCGGATGCGCCTGTGAGTTGAAGGTCATTCGGAGGCCGTCGCGCTCAAGCGTTTCCTGGAACCGCTCGCGCGCGAAGTACGAGCCGGTGACGACGAACGGCGCATCCGTCGCCTCGCTCGTGAACGCACCGGCGTCGTTCAGGGGGTGCGTCACCGAGATGCAGAAGCGGCCGCCCGCACGCAGCACCCGTCCCGCCTCACGCACACCCGCGGGCATGTCGTCGAGGTCCATCAGCGAGTTGAACGCGATGACGAGGTCGAAGCTTGCAGCCTCGAAGGGAAGGGCGGCCGCGTCACCGACCACGTACTTGCTTCGCGCGTCGGCTTCCTCGGCGAGCCGGACGAGCGTGGGCGAGGAGTCGACGCCGACCACTGCGTGACCCAGCGCCGTGAGGTCGCGCGCGACGCGCCCCTCACCGCAGGCGAGGTCGAGCGTCCGTCCACCCGGGAGCGGCACGAGCGCGAGGAATGCGGCGCGATTGAAGTGCCGATACGAGTCGTGCTCGGGTGTTCGCGCCCACTCCGCCCAGCTCTCCGCCTCGTTCTCCCACGCGTCGCGAAGTGACATAGCTCGTGCATCATCGTGCCTCATGGACGGTGCCGATGAGGCGGTCGCCGCCATCCGGGCGGGCAAGCCCGTCATCCTCGCGACCGACACCGTGTACGGTCTCTGCGCCGACCCCTATCGCGTGGGTCCCGTGCGGCGGCTCGCTCTCCTCAAGGAGCGCCCTCCGGAGATGCCGATAGCGCTCCTAGCCGCAGAGCTCGATCCGATCCTTGACGCGGTTCCGGAGCTTCGCGGCCGGGTCGCCGTGACGGTCCGCGCGCTTCTCCCCGGCGCGTACACGCTCGTCCTCCCGAACCCCGCGCTCCGGTTCCCGTGGCTCACCGGCTCACGGCCGGAGACGATCGGGATCCGCGTTCCCGAGCTTCCGCACGACGCGCGCGCCGTCGTGGAGCGCGTCGGCGTCGTCGCCGCGACGAGCGCCAACGCGCATGGCGCGCCCGATCCGAGACGCGTGTGCGAGATTCCGGAGGACGTCCGCAGGGGCGCCGCGGTCGTCGTCGACGCGGGTGAGCTTCCCGGGGTGCCTTCGACGGTGGTCGATCTCACCGGCGCGAAGCCCCTGGTGCTCCGCGAGGGAGCGGTGCCTGCGGACGAGACCCTTACGAGGATCGCCGAGGCGATTGGCTAGCCGCAGCGGAGCGGAGGGCCGACGTCGCAACCGAGTAGGTACCGACGGTGACGGCGACCGTCATCGTCCACTGGAGCGCAGGATCGTGCGCAAGCGAACCCGAGACCGCGAGGCCGAGGACGAGCGCCGGAAGGACGAGCAGCGTCGTCGCGAGCGCGCCGACGCGGCCGAAACCCCATTCGCTCCGGAATTCCATGTACTCGCGCACGAGCGGGACGAGCACAACAGCCGCGACGAGACCGAAGACGATGAGGTTGGCAAGCTCCACGGTTCGAGAACGGTTCTTCCCCCGAGCGGGGTACGCGGAACTCCCTCGAACGAGTGACCTTGACACGCTCCGGGCGGGCCACCTCCGCCCCGAACCGGAATAAACTGCCGACGGTGGCGGTTGCGCAGGAAACCTTCGAGCACCTTCGCCATGCGGCGCTTCTCGACATCGACCCCGAGATCGCGGCCCTTCTCGAACGCGAGCTCGAGCGGCAGCGCGGCCAGATCGAGCTGATCGCGTCGGAGAACTTCACGTGGCCCGCCGTCTTCGAGGCGCAGGCGAGCGTGCCGACGAACAAGTACGCCGAGGGGTACCCGGGCCGGCGGTACTACGGCGGCTGCGAAGTCGTCGACGAGATCGAGCAGGCCGCAATCGACCGCGCGAAGGTGCTCTTCGGGGCCGAGCACGCGAACGTCCAGCCCCACGCGGGCGCGCAGACGAACATGGCGGTCTATTTCAGCTGTCTCGACCCCGGCGACACGATCCTGGCCATGCGCCTCGACCACGGGGGTCACCTCACGCACGGCCTCAAGGTCAACTTCTCCGGGCGCCTGTACACGATCGTCAGCTACGGCGTCGATCGGGAGACGAGCCTGATCGACTTCGACGAGGTGCGGCGCGTCGCGGAGGAGTGCCGGCCGAAGCTGATCGTCTGCGGAGGCTCCGCCTACGCGCGGACGATCGAGGCCGACAGATTCCGCGACATCGCGGACGACGTCGGCGCACTTCTCCTCTGCGACATGGCTCATTTCGCCGGCCTCGTCGCCGCCGGGCTCCACCCGAACCCAACGCCCTTCTGCGACTTCGTTTCGTCGACGACGCACAAGACGCTCGCGGGCCCGCGGTCGGGATTCGTGCTCTGCAAGGAGGAGCACGCCGCGGCGCTCGACAAGGCCGTCTTTCCCGGGATGCAAGGAGGGCCGCTCCTCCACTCGATTGCCGCCAAGGCGACCTGCTTCAAGATCGCCGCCTCTGACGGTTTCCGCGTCTACCAGGAGCAGATCAGGGCGAACGCGGACGCGCTCGCCGACGCGCTCGTCGACGGCGGCCTGGAGCTCCTGACAGGTGGAACGGACACACACCTGATGCAGGTGGATCTCCGGCGGAGCTCATGGACCGGTCGGGAGGCCGAGGAGCGACTGCACGAGGTCAAGATCACGGCGAACAGGAATACCGTTCCATTCGACGAGCGACCGCCGACCGTCGCGTCGGGGCTTCGGCTCGGAACGCCTGCGGCGACGATGCGCGGACTCGACGAGCGCGATATGCGCGAAGTCGGCGCGATCATCACCGAGGCCCTTGCAGAAGGGCCCGACCTCGCGTCGCTTCGGGATAGGAGTGCCGCGCTCTGCGACAAGCACCCGCTCTACCCCGGCTTTCGCGGCTTCACGACGTACCGGTGAGCACCGTAGCGACGCAGCCGGTGATCGAGGTGACGCATCCGCTCGTCCAGCACAAGCTCGGGCTCCTTCGCGATGCGGCGACGCCGACGCAGGTGTTTCGCCAGCTCGTGAACGAGCTCACCCTCCTCCTGACGTACGAAGCGACGAAGGATCTCGTGACCGAGGTCGCGGAGATCGCGACGCCGCTCGAGCGGACGACCGTGCAGCGGATCTCGGGGAAGAAGGTCGCCGTCTGCCCGATCCTCCGCGCCGGCGTCGGCATGCTCGACGGTGTGCTCTCGCTCATCTCCGGCGCGCGGGTTGGGTTCATCGGCCTCTACCGGGACGAGGAGACGCTCCAGCCGGTCGAGTATTACGTGAAGCTACCCGCGGACATCGACCAGCGGGACGTGATCCTCCTCGACCCGATGTTGGCGACCGGTCGCTCGACGGGCGCCGCGGTCAGGATCTGCAAGGAGGCCGGCGCCGAGTCGGTGCGCCTGATCGCGCTCATCGCGGCGCCTGAAGGAATCGAGCACATCCAGTCGGAGCACCCGAACGTGACGATCGTGGTCGCGGCAGTAGACCGCGAGCTCAACGAGAAGGGCTACATCATGCCCGGCCTCGGCGACGCCGGCGATCGCCTCTTCGGCACGAAGTAGGACGCTTATACCGCGCGGCGTCAGCGGATCCCGGGGAGCGCACGTGTGGCGCGCGGAACGTGACGGCTCGGTGCGGATCGGTGACGGTTCGCTACCGGCTGCCGGTAGCGACGGGCGGCGAGAGGAGCCCGGGCCGACGCATCGCGTCGACCCAGACGGCCCGCGCGTCTTCGCGCGGGCCCGCCTTCGGGAGCCGTTCGAGCACCCACGCCGGACCCGCACCCGGGATCTCGCCGACGATCGGCGCAATCCCCTGGTGTCGCTCCTCTCCGACCTCCTCGCCCGGTCCCGTCAGGACTTCCGCGATCGTCTCGCCCCGACGGATCCCGACGAGGTCGAGCGCGGGGGCCCCCTCGTTCCCGGCCTCGCGCCAGATTCGCTCGACGAGATCGCCCACCGTGAGCGCAACCGGATCGGACGGGGTTGCAAGGAGGACGCCGTCGGCCGCGAGGAGGGCGCCGTGAGCGGCGAGCGTCGCTGCGTGCGACATCGTGATCCAGTAGCGGATCATCCCGGTGTCGGTCACCGTCAGCGGCACCCCGGCTCGGGCTTGGCGCAGGAAGAGCTCGGACGCGCTTCCGCCGCTGCCGAGGACGTTCACGAACCGAACGGCGAGCCGGCGCGCGCCACCCTGTCTCGCCGCAAAAGCCGTCAGTTGCTCCATGAAGCGCTTGGTTCGTCCGTAGAAGCTCGCTGCGAGCGCTGCCTTGTCCGTCGACGCCACCACGACCGTGGGGACGCCGGCCGCGTCCGCCGCCCGAAGGACGTTCCAGCTCCCCTGCAGGTTCGTGTCGACGAACTCGTCCGGGTAAAGCTCGGCCCAGTCCACGTGCTTGTACGCGGCCAGGTGGAAGATCACGTCCGGCCGCGCCTGCGCCACCTCGCGGTCGACGCGCCCCGCGTCGCGCACGTCGCAGAGAACATGAGCGAGACGACCGAGGTCCTCAGCCGCACGACTGCGGCGATCGGCGGTGAGCGACGCCTCGTGTCCGTCGAGGAGCGCGATGAGCTCGGGGCGGAAGCCGAGGAGGAACGTGGCGAGGGCGCTCCCGATCGAGCCCCCGCCACCCGTGACGAGAACGCGCCTTCCGCCGAACTGCTCCTGGAGCTCGAGGAGCGAAGGGACCGGGTCGCGTCGGCGGAGCACCTCCTGCCAGTCGAAGGGGTCAGAACGCAGCCGCGGTAGTCGCTGCCGCGGCGCGCGCGCGGGGGCGGCGAGCGCACGCTCGATCGCGCGATAGCCCGCCTTCATGTCCGGCGAGCGCGTGGGGTCGGGTTCGTTGATCTCGGCGACGACGTACGGAACGAAGTCGCCGAGGCGTCGGATGACCGGGTCGAGGTCAAGTTCGCCGCTTCCGATCGGGAGTCCCTCGCCGAGGAGGCCGTGCGCGTCGGAGATGTGCGCAACCTCAGCCGATGGCCCGAGCTCCTCGACGTACCGGTCGAGCTCGAGGTCGTCGCCGGAACTCAGTTCGAAGAGGCTCGGGTACGCGTTTGCGAACGAACGGAACAACGCCGCGTGCGACGTGTCGATCGTGAAGCGAAGCTCAGGGATCCTGGCGTGCCAGCGCCGGAGGTCGCGCCAGTGGGCTCCGATTTGCGAGAGGAAGACGCCTCCCATGCGCATACGAAGGACGGGAGGCACGTTCTCGATGAGGGGGGTCACGCCGTGGGCAAGACACGCCTCCGCGAAGAAGGCGAGGAAGCGTTCGACCTCATCGTCGTCGAGCGGAGTCGCAGCCCGAAAATCGGGCGGAGCGAGCGGGATGTACAGGTGAATCGTGAGCACGGGGGATCCGATCGCTGCGGCAAACGCGGCGCTTCGCTGGATGCACTCGCGCGCCTCGTCCGTGAGCCGGTCGACGCGCACGAACGCGCCGCTCGGCCAGCTCACAGGTGCTTCGGCGATAACGACGACGTCGGCGCCGGGCCCGTCCCGCACGGCCTCGACCGCACGCACGACCGCGGCGTCGTCGGCGACGTGCTTTGGCGCGAGAGCCAGTTCGAGACCCCGCCAGACGCCGCCGTCGAGGCGGTCGCGGATCTGCTCAGGCTCGGGCGCGGCCTTGAGCAGCGGGATGGCGGCTGAGCCAGTCGACATAGCGCGAGATACCTTCGTCGAGCGGACGGACGTCGAAGGCTAGTCGCGGCCCGGCGTCGACCGCCGAGTAGCTGTCATTTTCGGCCGGTTCGAGCTCTCCTCCCGGCATCTCGATCGGACGCGATGAGCCGGTTGCCTTGGCGACGAGCTCCGCCGCGCGGATGAGGGAGGTCGAGACGCCGCTTGCGAGCGTGAAGGTCTCGTTCCAGAGCCCGCGGTCGGCGATCGCCTCGAGCGCACTGACCGCGTCGTCGACGTAGACGAAATCTCGCGTCCGCGTCGGATCGCCCGGGATCACGATCGACTCGCCGTCGAGCGCCCGCGCGGCAAACCGCGCAATCGCGCCCGTCGCGCCCTCCCACGCGACCTGGCCGGGGCCGAACACCGACGTCAGGCGGACGGCCGTCGAGCGGGCGGAATGAAGGGTGCAGGCCAGCTCGCCGAGCCGCTTCGAGAGCGCATATGCATCGGGGGGTCGCTCGAGCGCCGCCCGGATGCTCGAGGGATAGACGAGACCGGCCCCGTGCGCGTGGCATCCCTCGAGGAGGTTGAGGGTCGTGCCCGCGTTCTCCCGAACGGCGCGCGCCGGGTCTTCGCGTGCGCGCGCGGGGTCCGGCACGCCGGCGAAATGGAGGACAACATCGCATCCGGCGATGAGGTCACGCGCGGCCGGGTCGCCCGCGTCCATGCGCACGGCGTCGAGCCCGGCCGAGAGCGCTCGATCGGCGCCGCCGGGGCGCGCGAGTGCGACCACGTCGTGCCCACGCTCGGACAGGAGCGCGGCCGAGCGTGATCCGAGAAAGCCGGTCGCTCCGGTGATGAGAAATCTCACGGCCGTAGATAGTCGCGGAGCGCCCGCTCGTACGTGAACGGCGATGCAACGGTGAACGCGGGCATACCGGTGGGCTCTTCGCCTCGGGCAAGGGCAGCGACGTCGGCGACGGTGATCGTCTCCGCGGCGACGTTCGCGGCCGTCACGCCTCGCGCGGCCGGTGACTCCAGGAGAATTCGCGCCACATCCGCGACGTGGACGACGCCGATCGTCGCTCGGCCGGCCTCGTCGAGCGGAAGCGGCTCGCCCGCCGCCGCCAGGCGGCGAAATTTGTCGACGACGGTCTGCGATTCCGGCCGATCGTGCTCGACGGGGCTCGACCCGTACACGATCCCGAGCCGGAGGACTGCGAGCGCGAACCCGCTCCGGCGCGCGTACAGCCCGAGGCAGAGCTCGCCGTAGATCTTCGAGAGATGCGCGAGGTCGGCCTGCTCCCCGTATCGGTGGTCGCTGTCGACGTCGCCGACGAGATCTCGTCCGTACACATTGAGCGAGCTCGCGAAGACGACATCAGGCGAGCCGCTCGCGGCGACCGCCTCGGCCACGCGACGTACGCCGGTCATGTTCGTCGCCTCGGTGTAATCGGGATCGCGTTCGGCGAGCGGCCGGCTCGCCTGCGCGGCGAGGAGGTAGACGCGAGACGGCTCGATCGAAAGGACGCGCTCCACGTCCTCCCGTTTCCGGATGTCCGCCGTCTCGACGCGGGCGCCGCCGTGTTCGAGAGCCCGCACCTGTTCGCGCCGCGTCGCATACCAGTTGTCGGCGAGGACAACGTCCTCCCCCGCGTCGAGCGCTGCCTCCGCGAGTTTCGCGCCGACGTAGCCCGCTCCCAGAATCAGGAGCGGCGCCAACCTAGATCCGGTGGACCGAGGGTGCGTCGGGGACGACGTTCCGCGCGTCGACGATCAGGCGCGCGTCGTCCCAGAGCGGCTGCTCGCGGAAGTGGCGATGAGCGGTCAGAACGACCACGCAATCGGCCGCGCGAACCTCCTCCGGCGACCAGTCCACGCTTGCGTGCCGGGCTCCGTCGAGCTCGAGCTCCGGCACCCAGAGGTCGCAGTAGCGGACGTCGCCGCCACGGGCGAGGAGCAGCCGCATGACCTCGAGGCTCGGCGACTCGCGGGTGTCGTGGACGTCCGCCTTGTACGCCATCCCGAGAAGCAAGAAACGGGACCCCTTGATCGGTCGCCCGAGGTCGTTGAGCGCGTCCGTCACCTTCTGAACGACGTATGCCGGCATCCCGGTGTTGATCTCGTGCGCGGCGTCGATCAGCTGCGGCGAGTAGCCGTACTCGCGCACCCGCGACGCGAGGAACTGTGGGACGACGGGGATGCAGTCACCGCCGAGCCCGGGGCCGGGGTAATGAGCGAGGAACGCAAACGGCTTCGTCGCCGCGGCTTCGATCACCTCCCACGGCGAGATCCCGAGCCGGTCGCACATGAGCGCAAGCTCGTTCGCGAGCGCGATGTTGACCGCGCGGAACGTGTTCTCGTGGAGCTTCGCGGTTTCCGCGACCATCGGACGCGACACCGGGACGACCGTCTCGACGATCTGGCGGTAGAGAAGTTCGGTCCGGCGGCGGCATTCCGGCGTGACGCCTGCGACGAGCTTCGGCGTCGTCCGGAGCGTGAACTCCTTGTTCCCCGGATCGACTCGTTCGGGGGCGTAGCCGAGGAAGAAGTCGGTTCCGACCGTCGCACCGGTCCGCTCGAGGATCGGAAGGACGATTTCCTCCGTCGTACCCGGATACGTCGTCGACTGGAGGATGACGAGCTGGCCCGGCTGGAGATTGGCGGCAACGGATTCGGCGGCCGCGACCACATGCGAGATGTCCGGCGTCCGCGTCTTCGAGAGGGGAGTGGGGACGCAGATCGTGAGCGCGTCGAGGTCGGCGACGGCCGCGTAGCCCGCCGTCGAGTGGAGCTCGCCGTTCAAGCCTTCGTAGCGCTCGGCCGGAACATCGACGAGATACGAGCGCCGCTCCTCGACCGCACGCACCCGCTCCTCGTCGAGGTCGATACCCGTGACGTCGAAACCTGCTTCGGCGAACGCGATCGCCAGCGGAAGCCCGGCGTAGCCGAGCCCCACGATCCCGACGCTCGCTTCGCGTGTCGCGATGCGCTCGTCGAACGTCTTCTCGGTCGACAGGAGCTCGGCCAAAGGCGCGGCAACGGTACCAAAACACGCTGCTGACAAGCCGCTTTGCGATACTCCGCGCGTGTCGTTCCCGGAGTCGCTCGAGACGCTCGTAACCCAGGGCGACGTCGTGTGGGGATTCCTGTCCGCGGCCGCGATCGTCCTCATCCTGACGCCCTTCACCGAGTGGCTGGCGCACCGGATTGGCGCTGTGGACGACCCGACGATGAGCGACCGGCCCCGCGTCCACAGCCGGCCGCTTCCTCGCATCGGCGGCATCGCGATCGTCGCGGGCATCCTGCTTCCGGCGGCGCTCCTCATCCGTCCGGACGGGCCGTACCTCGGGATCCTCATCGGGACGCTCCTCGTCGCCGTCCTCGGCCTCGCCGACGACATCTGGCGCTTGCGGCCGAGCACGAAAATGATCGGCGTCGTCGCGATCGCACTCATCCCGGTGGTCGGATTCGAGGTCGCCTTCGAGCGGATCTCGCTTCCGCTGCTCGGCAACCTCGAGTTCGGAGCGCTCTCCGTTCCGCTCACGATTCTGTGGATCGCGGCGCTCGCGAATCTCGTGAACCTGATCGACGGGATGGACGCGCTCGCGGCCGGGATCGTCTCGATCGCGGCGTTCTCGTTCGCCGTGCTGGCGGCCTCTTTCGACCGTCTCAATGCGGCAGCTCTCGCCGCGATCATCTGCGGCGCGACGCTCGCCTTCCTGCGTCACAACTACCACCCCGCGCGCATCATCATGGGCGACTCCGGCGCGCTGGCGCTCGGCTTCCTGCTCGCGACGGTCGCGGTCGAGGGCGTCCTCAAGACGGCAGCGACGATCGCGCTCGTTGCGCCGCTCCTCGTGATCGCGGTGCCGATCCTCGACACGTCCTTCGTCGTGCTGAAGCGGCTCAAGTACCGGCGTGTCCCTTGGGGCGCCGATCACAACCACTTCTACCATCGCTTCCTTCGCATCGGGTTCTCGCAGCGCCGCACCGCGGCGTATCTACACGTGTGGGCGGCGCTCCTGGCCGCGAGCGCGATCCTCGTCCGGTTCGTTCCCCCACGGCCGCGCGGCGACTGGGATCTCGAGAACTCGCTCATCGTCGGCAG
>JALZEM010000067.1 GCA_030862005.1 Actinomycetota bacterium
CGCGACGCGGAACGGGCGGCTAGAACGCTCCCGCGATCTGGTTGATCGCGTTCATGACGTTGCCGCCGAGCAGCGTCAGCGCGCCGACGCAGACAACGGCGATCAGGCTCAGGATGAGCGCGTACTCGACGAGAGCTTGGCCGTCCTCACGCCCGGAAAGTGCGGCGACGAAATCAGTCATGACGGTTCACCTCCTCTCGGCTCTCGGTCAGCGTATGAAGCGTCGCCCGTGGACTGACGACCCAACGGTCTAGGTCGGCCACGACCTACGGCTGAATCGCGGGGTCGGACCCGAGGCCCACGACGTGGATGCGTCACCGACCCGCGCGTCCTCGGGCGGCACGCCTCCTACCTCGCGGCGCTGCTTGCGGCAGAGACAACGACCGACTGCACCCGGCCAAGATGCTCCGATCGCATTCGATACCCTTGTCCCGGCTCGGCGCATTCGTCTAGGGGCCTAGGACGCCGCCCTCTCACGGCGGTAACACGGGTTCGAATCCCGTATGCGCCTCTCTTTCGTAGCGACACTCCGACCCGAACGAGGGACGGCAGTCACTCGTCTGCTGCCGATCAGAGCCTCGGATGGCTCGTTGCGGCATCCCGAGGATGGTCCCGTTCTTGCTCGCGCTGACGGGTGCGGCCGCGTGCGCGCTCCTCGCGACCGCCGACGCGGTCGCCCATGCCGGAAACGTACGCGCGAAGCCTGACGCATCGCGCGGCCTCCTCTACCGCGGGCTCGAGATCGGAGCCGCAGGCGGGCGCTGTGACGGTGCATTCCAGTTCCGTCGGGGAAACGGCAGGATCCGCTGCACGCACGGGCCCGATCCCGCGCCCGAAGGCGTCGACGTCGAACGCCGGCGTTCGAGTGCGGTGCTTCGCGCCGCGGCGGAGACCGAGGCGAGCTCGACCGCGTCTACGACCGGATCGATCCAGTGCACCGGCGACGGCGTGTCAGGCAACCGCGTGCAGGCCGTCTACGCCTATCCCGCAGGCGGCGTCGACCGGTACGCAGAGGTCGCTCCGCTGATCCGCGGATGGGCCGCCGACGTCGACGGCGAGATCGACGCGAGCGCGGCCGAGACCGGCGGTACGCGCCACGTCCGCTACGTGACGGACACGAACTGCGACCTCGTGGTCGCGAAGGTCGCGCTGTCGGCGGCAGCCGTCGCCGACTTCCCGAGGATGGAGAGGGACCTCGCCGCGATCGGGTACGACCGCGACGACCGCAAGTATCTCGTTTGGGTCGACGCGAACGAGTACTGCGGCATCGCCGACCTCTGGCTCGACGACACAGCGGATGCAAGTAACTTCAACAACGGCTACCCGGGCATCGGCGGGATGTTCGCGCGCGTCGACAACGGCTGCTGGGGCTACGCCGAGAAGCACGAGCTGGTGCACACGCTCGGCGGCGTCCAAAACTCGGCACCGAACGCGTCCGGCTACGGGCACTGCACCGACGAGAGCGACGACATGTGCTATGACGACGACGGCACCGGCCCTGTGGTCATGCGCGACGTGTGCCCGATCGAGCGCGAGCGCCTCCTCGACTGCAATAACGACGACTACTTCCACACGAGTCCGTCGGCGGGCTCCTACCTCGCGACGCATTGGAACACGGCCTCGTCGACCTTCCTCACCGACGGCAGGCCCGACGCGGCGGGGCCCGACGTGTCGGCGCCGATCGTCCGCTTTGCCGGAACTGCCGGGAAGGTTCTCCTCCCGGTGCGGATCAGCTGGACCGCGACCGACGCGATGAACGGGATCGTCAGCTCAGAGCTCGCAGAGAGCGTCGACGGCGGCGCCTACACGAAACTGGCGCTTGCGGGCCCGACGGCGACGAGCCGCGCGCGGTGGCTGACCCGCGGACACACGTATGGGTTCCGGGCGACAGCCACGGACGGAGTCGGCAACACCGCGTCCGCCGAGACGCTGGGTCTCGTCCCGAGCGTCCGTCAGGAGTTCGGCGGCACAGTCGCATATTCGGGAACATGGTCGCGCGCCGCAAGCCGCTATGCGATGGGCGGTTACACCGCGTATGCGAGGACGCGCGGCGCCAGCGCCTCAACCTCGTTCACCGGGCGAGGCGTCGCCTGGGTCTCCCAGCGCGGGCCCCGGTCCGGGAAGGCCTACGTCTACGTCGACGGCCGGTACACAGCGACCGTGAAGCTGTACTCCTCGGTTTCGCGCGCGCGCCAAATTGTCTTCTCGCGAAGCTGGCCGCGGTCGGGCGCGCACTGGGTTTACGTTTGGGTAGCCGGAACGGCCGGACATCCGCGCGTCGATCTCGACGCCTTCCTCGTCGTCCGGTAGCCGACCCGCCGCTATCGTCAGAAGCGTGAACGACGTTCGCGCGTTCCTGGACGCGGTTGAGGCGTTTTTCGGGCACCTTGCCGCCGTCAGCTGGGGCGCGCTCTTCCTCGCGCTTGCGCTCAATCTCCTGCGTCTCATCTTCCGCGTGCGCGCGTGGCAGAACATCCTTCGCGCCGCCTACCCGGACGCGAGGGTGCCGTACTGGAGCGCATTCGGCGCGTACATGGGCGGCGTCGGCGTGAACGCGATTACGCCCGCGCGCGGAGGCGACCTCGTGAAGCTCTACCTCGCGCGCCACCGCGTCGAGGGCTCCTCGTACCCCACGCTCGGTTCTACGCTCGTCGTCGAGACGCTCTTCGACGTCGTCGTCGCGACCATGCTCCTCCTGGTCGCCCTCCAGCTCGGGCTCCTTCCCGGCATCCCCGATCTGCCCGCGCTCCCGGCGTTCGACTGGTCGTTCGTCGTGGCCCACCCCCGGATCGCGGCAATCCTGGCCTGCGTCTTCGTAGCGGGCCTGATCTTGCTCGTGCACTGGGCCGCGGGACACGTGACGGCCTTCCGGCAAAAGGTGAGCCGCGGGTTCGCGGTCATGGACGACTGGCGCGTCTTCACCGCACGCGTCCTCTCCTGGCAGGCCGCGAGCTGGATCTTGCGTGTGGCTTCCGTCTACTGGTTTCTCGAGGCCTTCCACATCGCGGCGACGGCTGAGAACGTGCTCGCCGTCCTCGTCGTTCAGGGCCTCGCCACCACGCTTCCGTTCACCCCCGGCGGGGCGGGAACGCAGCAGGCCGTGCTCGTCTTCGCGCTCGCCGGCACCGCCGGACGAAGCGCCGTGCTCAGCTTCAGCGTCGGAATGCAGCTTGCGACCGTCGCGCTGAACGTCGTCATCGGCTTCGCCGCAATCGCGATCATGCTCGGCACCGTCCGGTGGCGCGCGCACGTGCTTGCACCGGACGAGGGACTCGCTAAGCGCGCGCCAGCCGCCGTACGGTCTCGCTCAGATTCTCGAGCGTGAACGGCTTGGGTATGAAAGCGTCGGCGATCCGGCGCGAGTCCTCCGAGAGCTCGGGCTGCGTCCCGCTAAAGAACGCGATCGGAAGTTCGGGGTGCGTCTCGCGTAGGCGTTGAGCGATCTCGACGCCGTCGTACGCGCCGAAATGGACGTCGAGGAGGACGAGCGCCACGTCCTCCGCCTCGAGCGCACCGTCGAGCTCCGCAGCGTGACCGGCCTCGACGACCCGATACCCCTCCAATTCGAGGTTGACTCGGCAAAGAAGGCGGAGTGCGGGGTCGTCGTCGGCAACGACGATCGTGCGATGGCCTGGGCGAACCATCGAGCCCGAGTGTACCGGGGTATGATCGCGGGCGAATGGAGCGGACCGTTCGGACCGGCGAGCGCGGAGCGTACGCCTCGGCCGTCGCGGGCCTTTGGCAGCGCCTCGGGACCGCGCTCGCGCGGCTCGAGCGGATCGCCGAGTCGCCCGCCGACCGGGTCGCGTTCGAAGCTCATGAGGAGCTGCCGGTCCTCCAGTACGCGCTCCACGCTGGCGCCGAGCTCGCGCTGGGGATCCGGCCGCCGGTCGGCGCGGAGTCAGTGCACGCGGACCTGATCTCCGCGCTCTCGCAGGCGCGAGACGCGACCGCCGAAATGGCCGGCGCGTTGGACGACGCGGACGACGAGCTCGTCGAACGGCTTCTCCCGGAGTGGCGCGGAGCACTCTTCCGCGTCCGCCTCGCGCGCCTACGCGCGCTCGAGCGTTACCCCCTCGAGCTCGGCGCACCGGAACGAGCGCCGGAGCGGGAAGCGGAGGCAAATGAGACGAGCGTCCCCGTGGTGGCGATCATGGCGTCGACGCTCATCCTGGCAGGCGCCGTCGTATTCACGGCCGGCGCCGTCCTCGCCGCATGGCCTCTCTGGGCGGCCGGCCTCGCGCTCTTCGCGGGCGGCTTCATACTCTTTCGGCCTTAGGCGAGGGGGACCGGCTCAAGCCGTAACCGTCCGCGGAGCGGGCGCGTTTACTCCAAGAATGGAGGACGCTCTGGGATCGACAGGCCGGCGGAAATGGCCGCGAATGACCGAGAACACGTGATAGCTGGACCGCGGACTGCATTCAGAAGGCACTTGCCCAAACCGACGAACGAGTTCAGGCACCGCGCCTGGCGGACGTTCGAGGCGGCGCTCGAACGGCACCTCGCTACGAGGACGGTTCGTCGGATGCAGCCGCAGCGCTGAGGCGCGCGAGCGTCTCGTCGCGTCCGAGGAGCTCGATGCTCTCGAAGAGGCCGGGCGAAACGGCCGACCCGGTCACGGCGACCCTGATCGGCTGAAACGCCTGGCGCGGCTTGAGGCCGACGCGCTCGGCGAGCGCTCGAAGCGACGCCTCGATCATTTCCGCCGTGAACGGTTCGACCTCCGCGATCGCCTGCCGCGCCTCCGCCAGGATCGGGGGCGAGCCGTCGAGGAGCGCGGCACGAGGCGCGAGGCGCGTGAACAAGAATCCGGCGAACGCCGGAAATTCCCCGAGCGTCGCGATCTTCTCCTGCACGAGCGGCGCCGCGGCGCGGATCGTCTCCTCGTCCCCCTCGAACTCGGTCTCGCGCAGGTACGCGACGAGCCGATCGGCGTAGTCTTCCGGCGAGAGCGCCCGCAGGTAGATGCCGTTCACGTGCTCGAGCTTCGCGTAGTCGAAGACGGCCGCGCTCGCGCCGACACGCTCGAGCGTGAACCGCTCGACGAGCTCCTCCCGCGTCATGATCTCCGTCCGGTCGTCGTAGCTCCAGCCGAGGAGCGCCAAATAGTTGACGAGCGCCTCCGGGATGTACCCCTGCGCGCGAAAGTCTTCAACCGACGTGGCGCCGTGTCGCTTCGAGAGCTTTCGTCCGTCGGGCCCGTAGATGTTCGCAACGTGGGCGTACCGAGGGACGGCGGCGCCGAGCGCCTCGAGGATGCGGATCTGCTTCGGCGTGTTCGAGATGTGGTCCTCGCCGCGGATCACGTGCGTGATCCCGTCGAGCCAGTCCTCGACCGGGGATGCGAAGTTGTAGGTCGGTCGACCGTCGGCCCGGACGGCGACGAGGTCCTCGAGCTTCTCGTTCGGGACCTCGATTCGACCGCGCACGAGATCGTCCCATGCCGTCGCGCCTTCGTCGGGCATGCGGATGCGGAGCGCGCCCTCCTCCTCGTACGCCTTCCCCTCGGAGAGGAGCCGACGCGCCTCGTCGCGGCACCGCTCCATGCGGTCGAGCTGAAACGTCACGTCTCCGTCCCAATCGAGCCCCAACCAGCGGAGTGATTCCTCAATCTGCGCCGCCGCTTCCGACACCTCCCGGCTCGTGTCGGTGTTCTCGATCCGAAGCAGGAACTCGCCCCCCTCGTGCCGCGCGAAGAGCCAGTTGAAGAGGGCCGTGTGGACGCCGCCGATGTGCAGAAACCCCGTTGGGCTCGGCGCGAAGCGGACGCGGACGGGCACGCCGTTAGCGTACTCGCGCATGGAACGCGTCCTGACGCTGCGGGAGCTGAACCGGACGACGCTCATGCGTCAGCTCCTGCTCAAACGTGCACGTCTTCGGGTCGTGCCCGCGATCGAGCGCCTCGCGGGGCTCCAGGCGCAGTGGGCGCCGTCGCCGTATCTGGCGCTCTGGTCCCGCCTCGAGGGGTTCACGCGCGACGCACTCGAGCGCGCCCTCGTGCGGGATGCAGTCATCAAGGCGACGATGATGCGCGCGACCCTCCATCTCGTCAGCAAGCGGGACTACCCGCTGCTCGCAGCGGCTGTACGCGCTGCTCAGACCGCTCGACGGCTGCGCGGGGTCGCGGCACCGCCCCCGGCCGCCGTCGAGCGCGCGGTCGCGCTCGCCCGGACCCGGCCGGTCACTCGCCGGGAGCTCCTCGCGGTCCTCGGATACGACAAGCCGCTTTCCGCCGCGACGGATCCGCGGCCATATCGCGAGCTCCAGGGGCTCCTCGTCCTGGCTCACCTCGAGCAGACGCCCGACGCGGCGATGTGGACGCCGCCGCGCGTCGCGACCTTCCGCGCGGTCGACCTCGAGCTTGCACCGCCTGAGCAAGGGCGCACGCACCTCGTTCGCCGGTACCTCGCCGCGTACGGCCCGGCCTCGCGCGCTGATCTCTCCCAATGGAGTGGCGTCCCGGTGCGTGAGCTCGCCCCCGCCGTCGACGCTCTTCCACTCCGAACCTTCCGCGACGAGACCGGCCGCGTGCTTCTCGATCTGCCTCGCGCGCGGCTCGCCTCGGCGGACGCTCCGGCGCCGGTCCGCTTCCTCCCGCGCTGGGACGAGGTGGTGCTCGCGTACGACCGGCGCGAGCGGATCCTGCCCAACGAGTACCGCCGTCGCGTGATCGCGAAGAACGGCGACGTCGCGCAGACGTTCCTCGTCGACGGCTTCGTTGCGGGGACGTGGGAGCTCGAGCGCGGCCGCGTCGTCCCGGCTCCGTTCGAGCCGCTCCCCACAAGCGTTCGCCGTGAGCTCGCGGACGAGGCGCGGCGTCTCGAGACGTTCATCCGCTAGCGTCAGGCGCGTGCTGATCGGCGCCCACGTCTCGACCTCGGGCGGGATCCACACCGCGATCGACCGAGTCGAGCAGATGGGCGGCGAGGCCGTACAGGTGTTCACCCAGAGCTCCCGGACGTGGCGGCCGACGAACCACGACCCCGCCAATTTCGAGCGCTTCAAGGAGCGCCGTCCGAAGGCCGGCATCGGCGGTGTCCTCTGCCATGCGATCTACCTGATCAACCTCGCATCCCCGGACGACGTCGTCTACGAGAAGTCGGTCGCTTCGCTCCTCAACACGATGGACGTCGCCTGCGCAATCGAGGCCGACGGGGTCGTCTTCCACGTCGGGTCGCACCTGGGCGCCGGGTTCGAGCACGGGCTCGAGCGCGCGCTTCCCGCCCTCGAGCAGGCGCTCGGCCGCTGCAGCGAGACGACGTGGCTCCTGGTCGAGAACTCCGCCGGTGCCGGCGGCACGATCGGACGCTCAATCGAGGAGCTCGCGATCTTGATCGAACGGCTCGACCGCCATCCGCGCCTCGGGATCTGCCTCGACTCGTGCCACCTCTGGGTCTCCGGTGTCGACGTCACCGATCCGGCGGCGCTCGGCGCGACGCTCGCCGAGGTCGACCGCGAGATCGGCCTCGACCGCCTGCGCGCCCTCCACGTCAACGACGCGACGGATCCGCTCGGGTCGAACCGCGACCGGCACGCGAACATCGGCGAGGGCCTGCTGGGGGACAAGCTCGCCGTGTTCCTCGGCGACGCTCGCCTTCACGACCTTCCCGCGATTCTGGAAGTCCCTGGACAGAATGGGAAGGGCCCGGACGCGGACGAAGTCCGGAAGCTGCGCGAGCTCCACGAGCGCGCGGCTCCGCGCACGACAGCCTAGGGGAGCTGGCCGGCCCGGATCATCCGTCGTGTGATCCGCGCCGACAGCCGCTCGATCGCGCGTGCTTGGGCGGGCGTGAGCTCGTCACCCGCACCGCTGAAAAGGCCCCGCCTGCTCGCCTCGGTGCACACCCGGCGGAAGAGCACCTCCGCCTTGGCCCTCGAGACACGCTTCCCCTCGATCAGGATCGGGTCGCGCTCGACCGTCTGGAGCGCGCTGACGAGGCAGATTGGCACGACGAGCTCCGGGTTCGATCGAAGGAGCTCGTCGATTTCCTCCTGCGTCGGCTGGCGTCCCAGCCGGACGTACCCTTTTTCGATCGCGGCGTCGCAGTAGTTTCGGCCGAATGCGCGGAACTCGGCCCGCAGCTCTACGCTCTGCTCCGACGGCTCAAGCGTCTCGAACTCCTTCAGCGCTGCGCCGATGCACGCCGGGTAGAGCACCTCAGGGTTCTCCGCGATGAGCCCGGCGAGCTTGCGCTCGACGTCCGCTTGGCTGTCCTCGTCGTCAAGCAGGTCCCGCGCGACTGCCTTCTCGCAGATTCGCCGCGCCGCAGCCTCCATCGATTGGACAGGGATAGCGGCCTTGGCCTCAGGCGAGGCCTCCTCGAAGCTGTCGCGGAAGCCCTGGACGCATTCGTCGACGCGCGCGGCATCGTCACCGCCCCCGCATCCGGCGAATACTCCGAACGCGAGCAGCGCGAGCGAAAGGATCAGCGTCTTCGTCGCCGCGCTCCGTCCAAAGCGTACGGGGAACACCCGATGCAGGAAGCGGCTACTGCGACGCGTCGACCTGCGCGATGACGCGGAACGAAGGGCGTCCTTGCGGCAGCTCGGAGAACTCGGGGTTGACGCAGCTCAGGTCATCCGAACGGCCCTCATAGCACGACGCGACCTCGGCCTTGCACATCGGGAGCGGCTGGCGGCGCGCCTTCACGGCGCCGAACCCGCCCTTTTCGCCTTGCGCTTCCTGCAGGAGCTCGAGATCGATCTCGACGTCGTAGATCTTCTGCATGCACCCGACGTACGTGCGACCGAGCTCCTCATACGCGTACAGGAAGGGACAGGCGCCTTCCACGCACGCCGCGGGGTAGACGACCTTGTCGCAATGAACGCTGCAGCGGCGGCATTCGACCTCGTCCTGCGGACGGAGCGGAAGCTCCGTTGCGACCTGGAGGGGCCGTTGCATAGCTGTGGATTGTGGGGAAAACGCCGCACCCTCGCAAGACTTGACTTTGCGCGGTTTTCCGTGTAGCGGCGGGCTTTTTTCGCGGGATTTATTGTCAGTTTTGACAATTGCGCGCGCCACCTGCGCGGTTTCCGCCGCTAGACTGGAAACCAGTGGGCGGCGGGTGGGGTCCCCCGGAGCGCGCCGCCTGCAGTGCCCGGCGGCGGCCGCCGGCCTACGTCTCCCCGTGGACGCGCCGAACGACGTTCAACACGTCCATCTGCGTGAACGCCTCATAGTCGGGCTCGGGCGGGTCGGTGTTCTCGTCTGCTCGAAACCAGAGGGCCGAACCGTAGTCATCCCGAGCGTCTTCGCCCCGTGGACGTCGGCGACGCGGCTGTCGCCGATGAAGAGCGAGCGCTCAGGATCGACCCCGAGCGGCTCGAGCGCGGCTTTGAAGATCGCCGGATGCGGCTTGCGTTTCCCGATGGACGACGAAAAGACGGCGACGTCGAGGCGCTCGGCGAGACCCATCCGCTCGAGGTCGCGTTCGAGGAGCCATACGGGATCGAACGCGTTCGAGACGAGCCCGAGCTTCAGGCCGCGTTCGCGGAGCGAGTC
>JALZEM010000072.1 GCA_030862005.1 Actinomycetota bacterium
GTGCCGACCTCCTCCGCCGCTCGCCGCAGGTCGTCCTCCGAGCGGGCGTAGAGCGCTACGGAGCAGCCTTCGCGAGCGAGCGTCTCCGCGGCTGCCCGGCCGAGGCCCCGGCTCGCGCCGCCGACGAGCGCCGCCCTACCGGTGAGGCCGAGATCCACGAGCCTATTCCGTCGGCGACCACATCTCGAGCTCGACCGGAAGATGGACCACGGCAGGACCCTCCGTCCCGAAAGCCCGCTCGAGTGCGCCGCCGAGATCGTCAGGCGTCGTCGACTCGACCGGGACGCCGAACGCAGCGACGAGTGCCGGGAAGTCCGGTTGCTCGAGGTGGACGGCATAGGTCTCGCCGAAGGCGTTCTGCTGGTGCTTCCGCAGGATTCCGTAGGCGCGGTCGTCGACGAGGAGGAGCGTGGCGGCGAGATCGTACTGGCGTGCCGTCGCGAGCTCCTGCAGGCCGTAGAGGAACCCGCCGTCGCCGACGACGGCGAGCGAGGGCGCGCCGGGCGTCGCTAGGGTAGCCCCGAGCGCTGCCGGCCACGCGTACCCGAGCGTTCCCGACCCGAGCGGGTAGAGAAAGCGGCGCGGCTCGTACGCGGGGAAGTGCGCGGCCGCCCAGTAGGCGAGCATCGTCATGTCCCACGCGTGCACTCCGTCGCGCGGGAGCGCCGCGCGGATCGTCCCGAGCAAGCGACGCTCGAGGTCGCGTCCCTGTTCGTCGAGACCCGCGCCGATGCGATCACGTGTCTCCTGCGCGCGCGCCTCGGCCTCGCCGTCGAGCTCCCGCGGCGGAATCCGCTCAAGGAGCGCGGCGAGGACTCCGCGGGCATCTCCGACGAGCCCGAGCGCCGGGTACGTCGCGCCGACACGCTCGGGCGCGGCGTCAATGTGGATCAGCCGGCCCTTCGGCCGGAGCGAGTACTGCCCCGTCGTCTCCGCGCCGAGCTCCGTTCCGACGCAGACGAGCACATCCGCACCTTCGAGAAGCGCGCGGAAGGCGCCTTCGTCGCAGGGCGACCCGACCGCCAGCGGGTCGTCCTCGGGAAAGGCGCCCTTGCCCATGTAGGTCGTCGCAACGACGGCGCGCGCTCGCTCGGCGAGCGCCCGGAGCTCGGCGGACGCGCCGGCGCGCAGCACGCCGCCGCCTGCCCAAAGGACGGGGCGCGTTGCGTCTCGCAGGATGCTCGCTGCGGCGTCGAGTGCATCCGCGGACGGGAGCGGCGGCGGCGACGGTGGTCGGTCGACCTCCTCGACGGGCGGAATCCGAGCGTCACCGCGCAGGATGTCGACGGGCACCTCGAGGAAGACCGGGCCGCTCGGCGGCTCGAGCGCCCGCCGCCACGCTTCCGCGAGCAGCTCGGGGAGCGCCTCGGATGCCCTGGCGGTGGCCGACCATTTGACCACAGGTTCGAACGACGCACGCTGGTCGCGAAGCTCGTGCAGGTAGCCGCGGCCCCGTCCGATCAGGTCGGTCGGAATCTGTCCTGCCAGCGTGACGACCGGGACGTGCGCCGATTGCGCCTCCATGAGGGCCGCGAGCGAGATCAGCGCGCCCGGCCCGGTGCTGACGACGAGAACTGCCGGATCGCCGCTCACGCGCGCGTACCCGTCGGCGGCGAAGCCCGCGTTGAGCTCCGTCCGGAAGCCTACGTACCGGAGGTCGCTCGCGCGCAGGGCCTCCCAGATCGGAAGGACATGCGTACCCGGCAGTCCGAAGACGGCTCCGGCTCCGAGCGCCTCGAGCGTCTCGACGACCACGTGGCCGCCGAGCCGGCTGCGTGTCTCGACCGCGCGCACTATGCGGCGAGCCTCAGCGACGCCGCGATCACGTCCGCAGTCTCACGCAGACGCACGACGAGCGCCTCCCGCTCCGACGGGCTCGCGCGCATCGAGGGAAGCGCGATGTTGATCGCGAGCGGCGGTCGGTCAGCGGGCGTGGGGAGCGGCACGGCGAAGGACACGAGCCCGACCTCGAACTCCTCGTCTGACACCGTGTAGCCGTCGCGGCGCGCGCGCACGAGGTCGTCCTGAAGCTGCGCCCAGGTCACCTTGGTCCGCATCGTCCGGCGCGGGTAGGGGCCGGGCCCGACGAGACGTGCGGCCACGTCGTCGCCGGCCATCGCGAGCAGGCACTTCCCGAGCGCGGTGCAGTGCACCGGAAGCCGCAATCCCACGGAGGTCTGGGCCGTGAGGAGCCGCTCGCCCGAGAAGCCCATCAGGTAGACGACTTCGCTTCCGTCGAGCGTCGCGAGGTTCACGGTCTCTCCGGTCTCGTACGCGAGCGCGCGCAGGTGCTCGCGCGCGAGCTCGGGCGCGCGCATCCCTTCCATGAGCGGGCCGAGTAGCTTGAGGAGCTCGAGCCCGAGCCGGAATCGGCGCGAGCGGGGGTCGCGGTTCACGAACCCGAGCCGCTCGAGCGTCGTCACAAGTCGATGCACCGTCGGGAGCGGAAGGTCGAGCGCCTCGGCGATCTCGGACTGCGAGAGCTCGGGCCGCGAGCCGAAAAGCCGCAGGATCTCGATGCCGCGCGCGAGCGCGCGCACGCCGCCGTCGCGGCGGGCTGGACGCGCCGGCCCTCCGTCGGCGTCTGTCCCTCGGTCTGTCACGCCTTCCTCTTTCCCCGTCTCGTCGGGGGTTTCATCGCATCAGTCACGTGTCGCCCCGACGCTGTGCATTGCGAGGCCGAGCGAGCGTCCGCCGTCCACGGTCACGACGGAGCCGGTGATGTAGGCGGCCGCGTCAGAGAGGAGGAATGCGACGGCGTCTGCGACCTCGTCCGGCTCGCCGAACCGGCCGAGCGGGATCAGGTCGCGCATCCGGTCCTGCGCCTCGCCGCTCGCGAGGATGCTCTCGAGCGCCTGGTCGGTGGGAACGAACCCGGGAGCGACCGCGTTCACGCGAATTCCGTGTGCGCCCCATTCGCGCGCGACCGACTTCGTGAACGCGATCATCCCCGCCTTCGCCGCCGCCGAGTGCGCGACGGCGGGTGCGCCGGTCCAGGCATAGGTCGCGACCATGTTCACGATCGCTCCTTGCCGCTCCTCGGCAAGGAGCCTTCGCGCGAGCGCGCGGGAGCAGTGGAAGCAGCCGTAGAGCGAGATCTCGACGACGGCCCGGAAGCCGTTCGGCGTGAGATCGACCGTAGGGCAGACGAAGTTGCCGGCGGCGTTGTTGACGACGGCGGAAACGTCAGGAAGCGAGGTGAAGAGCGTGTCGACTGCATCGGCGTCTCGGACGTCGAGCTCCGCGATCTCGCATGCGATCCCCTCGCCGCGAAGGCGCCGCTGTGCGTCCTCGAGCCGCTCGCGCTTCCGCGAGGCCAGGACAACGGTGCGGCCGTCGCGGCCGAGACGACGCGCCGTTGCGAAGCCGATTCCGGTCGCGCCGCCGGTGATCACGGTTGTCACGCTCGAGCTTCACCCCCCAGTCGCGCGAGTACCGCGTCCGCCCAGAGCCGAACCGCGCGCGCCCGTCGGAACGCCCGCTGGAGCGGGAACTCCAACGTGTAGCCGATCGCGCCGACGACCTGCTGGCAGAGCGCGGTCGCGTGGGCAGCGCCTTCGCCCGCGTGCGCAAGGCCCGCGGCCGTCACGCGTTCTTCGGCGAGCAGCGTCGCGCCGTCGGCGAGCGTGGCGGCGGTCGCGAGATGCTGCTGAATCGGATCGAGCGCGGCGAGCGGCCGCCCGAACGCGTGGCGGCTCTTCGCATGCTCGGCCGCGAGGCGGACCGCCTCCGCCGAGAGGCCGGCGAGGTAGCCGGCGTTCGCCGCGATCCATGCGTCCCGGCGGGCGGCGGCCTCCGGCCCCGTCACCGTCGTCTCCTCTGTCACCTCGTCGACCGCGTGGACGGCAAGCGCGTCGATGTAACCGAGGGGGGTCAAGCGTACGGCGGTTCGGACGGAGAGCGTGGCGCCTCGGACTTCGACGAGGCGTTCTCGCACGGCCGGATAGCGGGCATACCCATCGACAACCAGGGCACCGCCGAGCGGCGCGTCGACGAGGTCGAGGGGGGCGAAGCGCCGTCCGAGCTCCACCGCGGCCGGCGCGACGAACGGAAGGAGGCCGGGGACGGTCGACACGTCGCCCCAGCCGAGCTCGAAGACGGCGTCGCGCAGCCCTGGATTTCGGTCGTCCGCGTGCGCGCCGGGGCGCCAGGGGTCCTGGACGGGATGGCGCTCGAGAGCTCCCGCCACCGACGAGGCGAATGTGCGAACGTCGTCGGCGACGACGGCGGCGGTCATGACGCGGCCTCGCGCGCGTCCGGCTCGAAGAGCTCGTCCGCGTGCTCCCCGAGTCCGGGCGCGCCGCGGGCGGCCGGCGTCGCCCGGCCACCGACCTTGAAGACGTTCCCGAGGAGCCGGACGTCGCCGACCGCCGGCTGAGTGACGGTCTGCACGAGCCCGTTCGCCTCGACCTGAGCGTCGTCGTACAGGAGGTCGAGGAAGCGCACCTCGCTCGCCGGGACGCCGCGTCGCCCGAGCGCCTCGACCCACTCGCCGACGGGCCGCGTGGCGAAGCGGTCCTCGATCAGGCGCGCGTGCGCGAGGCGGCGCGTTCGCTCCTCCTCGTCGGTCGGAATCGCCTGCGGGTCGGCCGCCCACGCGTCCTCGAGCCCGAACAGGTCGCACACCTCGAGGCGATGACGCGTGTTCAGGCACGCGAGCGCGAGGAAGCCGTCGGCGCAGCGGTACGTTCGGTAGTACGGCTCGAGCTCGTCCTGGCGGGAGACGCGCTCGGCGAGCGACGTGAGGTCGTCGGGACTGGCGAAGGGGGGTCCTTCCTCGAGCCTCCGAGCACGCGCAGGGCGGTCGAGCGCCTCGACCGAGACGAAGCGCTGCGCCTGAACCGCGAGCGCAGCGCCGAGGAGCGAGACCTCGATCCCGTCGTCGCGTCCGTTGTCGCGGGCGGCGAGCCCGGCCAGGACGGCCATCGCCGCGAGGAGGCCGCACGTGAAATCCGCGACCGCGAGGCCACCCATCCGCCTCGGGACGGCATCGTCAGGGCGCGTGTCCGCCATGAGCAGCCCGGAGAGCGCCTGCGCGATCAGGTCGTAGGCGGGACGCTGGGAATCGGGCCCTTCGCTCCCGAACGCGGAGATCGACACCCAGACGCAGCGTGGATTGACCCCGCGGACGGTCTCGCGATCGAGCTCGAAGCGGCGCGCGCGGTCCGGGAGGCAGTTCTGGACGAGGGCGTCGGCCGACCGGATGAGCTCACGGCTCTTCGCCCGGCCGTCGGCGGTCTTGAGGTCGAGCGCGACCGAGCGCTTGTTTCGGTTGAGGGCGTAGAAATAGCGGCTCTCACCCGGCGTAAACGGCTCGTAGTGGCGCCACTGGTCGCCGCTCGGCGGCTCGACCTTGATCACGTCGGCCCCGAGGTCGGCGAGCAGCATCGTCCCGAAAGGCGCCGC
>JALZEM010000123.1 GCA_030862005.1 Actinomycetota bacterium
TTGCGATCGTGAACGCCCATGCGCGGAGGTGCTCGGAGTGTCGGAGGTCGGAATACGCACGAAGCGCGCGCAGGAAGGTTTCCTGGAACGCGTCCTCGGCGGCGTCGCGGCCGAGCAACCGGACGAGGTAACGGAAGATCTCGCCGCGGTGCATCTCGTAGAAGCGCTCGAACGGGGGAACGGCCATCGCCTCCATCATCCGTGTAACGCGTGGCCGCGTCGAGATGTGAGATCAGCGGCTCGCTTTGCCACGGCCCCGTCCTCAGTTCGCCCGTGCTCCTCGGCAGCGGCGCGCCCCGTCCTACCGCGGCACGCGTTTCGCGCGCGAGAATCTCGCGTATGCCACCGGCCGCGTCGCATCCATGAACGTCGGCGTCGTAGGCCACGTCGAGTGGATCGACTTCGTTCGCGTCGATCACGTCCCGGAGGCGGGTGAGATCGTGACCGCCGACGAGACGTGGGGTGAGGCGGCCGGCGGCGGAGCGGTCGCGGCCGTCCAGCTCGCGCGCCTCGCGGGCTCGGCGACGCTCTTCACGGCCCTCGGCGACGACGAGTTCGGTCGCCGCTCCTACGAGCAGCTGACCTCCCTCGGCCTACGCGTCGAGGCTGCGTGGCACGCGCAGCCGCAGCGGCGAGGGTTCACGTACCTCGACGCCGCCGGCGAGCGGACGATCACGCTCCTCGGCGAGAAGCTGCGCCCGCGCCGAGAGGAGGCGCTCCCGTGGGACGACCTCGCCGGCTTCGACGCCGTCTACTTCACGGGGGGCGACGCCGGCGCCGTCCGTGCGGCCCGCGCCGCACGCGTCCTCGCCGCAACACCTCGTGAGCTTCCGTGGCTCGCCGAGGCCGCCGTCGAGCTCGACGCGCTCGTCGGGAGCTCGATCGACCCGGCCGAGCGGTACGAAGCGGGCGACCTCGATCCGCCCCCGCGCCGCGTGTTCTGGACCGAGGGGCGCCGGGGCGGTTGGATCGAGCCGGAGGGCGAGCGGTGGGATGCTCCCGCGCTTCCGGGGCCGCGTGCCGACACGTACGGCGCAGGGGACACGTTCGCGGCGTACCTGACCTTCGCGCTCGCCGAGGGTCGTCCTCCGCGAGAGGCGGCGGAGTCCGCTGCGCGGGGCGCGGCAGAAGCGATCACGCGCGCGGGCGCACACGGCCGCTAGGACTGCGTCCGCGTCCGCGTCGGTTGCTGCGCGCGGCTCGGAGCGCGCTCCCGGGGTCGGTCCGGAGCCCAGGGGATCACTGTGGGCGGCCTTGCCAAGTGGAGCGTTGTGGTTTAGAGTGGAGGAAAGTGGTTAGAGGAGGAGAGCCCGGATGCTCCTCGGCGAATACGAGCACGCGCTTGATGACAAGAACCGCCTCATCCTTCCCGCCAAGTTTCGAGAGGCCTTCGCTCAGGGCGTGTTCGTCGCCAAAGGCATCGATCCCTGCCTCCTCGTCTACCCGCCCGGTCAGTGGGACCGGTTCGTCGAGGGCGCGCTCGCCGCGCTCAACCCGTTCAGCCGGGAGGCCCGCCAGATGAGCCGCTTCATGTTTGCGGGCGCGACGGACACCGAGCTCGATCGGCAGGGGCGGATCATGATCCCGCAGCCGCTCGTCGAGCACGCGAGGTTGCACCGTGAGGTCGTGGTCGCCGGTGTCCGTGACCACCTCGAGATCTGGGATCGCGCGACCTGGCGCGAGCAGCTGAAGGAGGTCGAAGGGAATGCCGAGCTTGTTGCAGAACGCCTCGCAGCACGGCAAAGCTGATCACGTCCCCGTTCTCGCCGACGAGGTGCGTGAGCTCCTCGAGGTGCGGCCGGGCGAGACGGTGGTTGACGCTACGTTCGGGGCAGGCGGCCACGCGTACGTGCTCTGCGCCGACCTCCAGGGCGAGGGTCGCTTCATCGCCATCGACCGCGATCCGGACGTGCGGCCGCACTTCGAACGCTTCCAGCGGGAGTGCCGCGTGCAGACGAGGTTCCTCCGCGGCGACTTCTCCATCGTGCTCGGACAGCTCGCGCAGAACGACGTCGCGGCCGACGCCATCCTCCTCGACCTCGGTGTCTCGAGCATGCAGATCGACCGGCCGGACCGCGGCTTCTCGTACGCGGTCGACGCGCCGCTCGACATGCGGATGGACCCGTCGGCGGCCCGCTCGGCGCGCGACATCGTAAACGAAGCCGACGAGCGGGAGCTCGCCATGATCTTCCGGCGCTACGGGGAGGAGCGCTACGCGCGGCAGATCGCTCACGCGATCGTGCGCCGACGGCGCGAGCAGCCGTTCGAGCGCACGTCAGAGCTCGTCGAGTCGATTCGCGGGGCGCTCCCCGCGCCGAGGCGCTTCGGCGACGGCCACCCTGCCAAGCGCGTCTTCCAGGCCTTGAGGATCGCCGTCAACGACGAGCTCGAAGCTCTCGGGCGCGCCCTGCCTGCGGCCGTCGACATGCTGAAGCCGCACGGCCGGATCGCCGTCATCAGCTTTCACTCGCTGGAGGACCGGATCGTGAAGCGGTTCTTCGCGGCCGAAGCGCGCGGGTGTGTCTGTCCGCCCGAGCTCCCGATCTGCGTCTGCGGCAGGGAACCGCGCGTCCGCCTCGTGACGCGCAAGGCCGTTCGGCCGTCGCCCGCAGAGGTCGCGGCGAACGTCCGCTCGGCGTCCGCTCGTCTCCGCGTCGCGGCAAGGGCCGGATAGGCGATGGCGGCGACGGCGCGAGCGGAGCCGCGTCCGCGGCGCGCACCCCGGACTGCGC
>JALZEM010000107.1 GCA_030862005.1 Actinomycetota bacterium
GGACCGGGTCGAGTGGGCGCAGGACGAGCCGCGCGTCAAGATCCATACGAAGCAGTCGGACCAGGCCCACGTGCGGCTCGGCGTGCACAGCTATCCGATCGACAACCCCGACCGGTACAACCTCGCCCTGCTCTCGACGGTGCTCGGGGGCGGCATGTCGTCGCGTCTCTTCACGGAGGTGCGGGAGCGCCGCGGCCTCGCGTACTACATCTACGGCTACAACCAGGGCTACACGGACACGGGGACGCTCTTCGCGCAAGGGGGCGTCGACATCGGGCGAATCGAGGAGGCGATTCGGACGATCGTCGGCGAGTTCAAGCGGATCGCCGACGAGCCCGTCACCGTGGACGAGCTCGAGAAGGCCCGGAACTTCGCGAAGGGCAGACTCGTCCTCTCGCTTGAAGACCCCAAGGGGACGATTCTGTTCGGCCTCCGCAGCGAGGTGCTCGAAGGGAAGATTCGCGAGCCGGACGAGATCCTGGCCGGCTTCGACTCGGTCGCGCGCGATGATGTCCAGCGCGTCGCTCAGGACATCATCCGCGAGGACCGGCTCAACCTCGCAGTCATAGGCCCGTTCGACGACGTCGGGCGCTTCGAGAAGCTCCTCTCGTTCTCCTAAGAGTCGGCGAACCGGTCGTCGGCGTAGAAACGCGGCGCGGTGCCGCTCGCACCCTCGTGCCCGCCCGCCTCGTCGAGACGCTCTACGCGATCCCTTTGTGGACGAGGGCGGCCACCTCATCGCCCGGCGCATCCGGCACTCCGCAAGGTCTGCGGCGAAATGCCGTTTTAATCAGCGCTCACCCGATTCGGGGCCGAGCTCCGGTTGCACCGCCCGGTGTTGGGAGCATGCCTCGATCGGATTGGTGCGTCCCTCCTCTTTGCGTATCTGCAAGGAGGAAGGACGTCGCCGTCGACGTTCCTGCGTGCGAGTCTCTGATCTCCACGCCTCGTCGACGCGCTCGGCTGTCTCCAGCGTCACGCGCGCGCGTCGACGATGAGGATCGCGTCGGCGTGCGTCTGCTCGGGGCACGACTCGGCGATCGCGCCGGCCCACACTTCGACGGTTTGACCGACCGCGAAGTCATCGATGCGTGCTTCGAGCTCGCCACCGTCGGCCCCACGGAGCAATTCCGTGTCACCTACGACATAGACCACGAGCTCGCACGCCTCGCCACGGTCGATCACGAGCGCAGGTCGTCGATCGTGCTGGCGGTCGACCTTCGTCACGATGCCGCGAACGTCGGCAGGACGCGCCGGCAGTTGCGCCGCCTCGCTCGACTCCCCGCAAGCCGTCAGGACGAGCGTTACCGGGACGAGAACGAGGAGGCCGAGTCCGAATCGGGTGGGCATGGCTCTCTGACTTCGCCCGCCCGCTCAAGGTTCCCGCGCTCCCGGGAGCTCGAGCGGACGGTGCGAAGCTCAGACCCCCAGGTCGTACGGATACTCCGTGAGGATCTCACAGCCGTCGTCCGTGACGAGCACGAGATCCTCCAGGCGGCAGCCGCCGAAGCCCTTTCGGTAGCAGCCCGGCTCGATCGCGAGGACGTCCCCGGGAACTAGCTCCTCGCCGTTTCGGCCGAGGAGCGGAGGCTCGTGGACCTCGAGCCCGACGCCGTGGCCGAGCGCGTGGTAGTAACCCTCATCCAGCACCTGGCCCGGCTCCTTCGTGAGCTGGGTCGGATATCCGGCGCGCTCGAACGGGGCGCAGGAGATCCGGTGAAGCTCCGCGCCGAGCACACCCGGTCGCAGAGCTTCGTACACGCGCTCGAGCGCCTCGCGGCAGAGTCGATGGAAGGTGACCAGCTCGTCGGGCGGGGCGCCGACGCAGAACGTGCGCGTCATGTCGGAATAGCAGCCGGAGTGCGGATCCTGAGGGTAGAGATCGACGATGACCGGCTCGCCGGGAGCAATGGGACCGTGCCCCGGCTCGTGTCCAACTGCGGTCTGCGATCCATGCGAGACGATGACGAGGTCCGGCGTGATCACGGCGGCTTCGCTGAACACGTGCGCGATCTCGATCCGGAGGTCCTCGCACGTAACCGTGCCGCCTCCTCCGAGAATCTCCCGAACGCGGTCCAGCGCCCGCTCCGAGGCGCGAAGCGCGCGCTGCACTCCCGCGACTTCGGCCTGCGTCTTCGAGCGACGCCGCCGGTCGAAGAGCTCGCCGTCAGCGTGCACCTCGACTCCGTTCGCCCGCAGATGGTCGGCGGCCTCGAGCGGGAAGGAGCGCGGCACAACGGCCTTCGTGACACCCGTGTGCAGGCAGGCGCGAAGGACGAGCTCGAGGTCGAGCTCGTGCGACCGCTTGCCTGCCGCGATCAGCTCGTCGATCCCGAGCTCCTCGCGCGGCACGGCCTCGAGCCCGTCGACCTCCTGAAGCCGCGGGATCTCGAGCGAGCCTGCGAAGACGCACCTACGGCCGTTGCGTTCGGCGTAGATCATCGGATCCGGAGCGGGGACGGGAACTTCGTGTCGAAGCTCGGGCGAGCGGATCGTGTCAGCGAAGATCAGGACGTCGCCCACGGCTGTCGATGCTACCCGTCGGCAGGCGAAACCCCTTCCATCGCGATACCGGCGCCGGTCGGGACGGCATAATCACGCGCTTCCCGGGTAGTCTCCGCAAGCGTGGAGCAGGTGCTCGAGCGAGCTCAGGCGCTCATCGCCGCGTACGACGAGGAGCTACGCAAGCTCATTCCGCCGGGCGTCGACGTGTTCGACGCCCACGTCCACGTCGGCACGGACATCGACGGCTTCGTCGCGCCGCTCGACCACCTGCTTGAGACGCTCAGGCGCTATCGGGTGGCGCGTGCATTCGCCTTCTGCATGGACGAGCCGGACCGTCATCCGGCCTTTCGCGCCGCGAACGACCGCACGCTTGCCGCCGCGGAGCAGTCGGACGGGTCCCTGATTCCCTTCGTCCGGCTCGATCTCGCGGAGGGGCCGATCGAGGAGGCGACTCGCTGCCTCGACCGCGGTGCCCGCGGCATCAAACTGCACCCGCGCGCTCAGGGGTTCCTGCTGAACGACGAGCGTCTTGCGCCGGTCTTTGCGCTCGCCGCCGAGCGTCGCGTCCCGATTCTGATCCACGGCGGCCGCGGGCTCCCGCCCATCGCCGATGCGCTGCGCCGTCTCGTCGACGCGCACCCGCAAGCGCAGCTGATCATCGCTCACGGCGGCATCGCGGACCTCGCGGCCCTGTCGGAAGCGTTTGCCGGCCGCGCGGGTGTCTTCTTCGACACGTCGGTCTGGAGCCCGATCGACCTCCTGGACATGTTCAGCCGCGTGTCGCCGGAGCAGGTCCTCTACGCCTCCGACTATCCATACGGCCAACAGCCGGGCTCGCTCACGATCACGATTCGGACGGCGAAGGTCGCCGGCCTCACGAAAGAACAGATCGCCGACATGCTCGGGAGGACGGCTACCCGCATCGCTGCGGGCGACCCGCCGCGCGAGCCGAGTCGGCCGAATGGGCGCCGCACGCTCGAGCAGCCGATCTCCCTCGCGCGCATCCACAACTACCTCGCGATGGCGACACCGCTTCTCTGGACGCGCCAAGCCGACACGATCGGTGTCCTCGGCCTCGCGATCAACACGACGCACGAGCGCGACGGACACACCGACGCACGCGAGCGTATCGCCGAGCTTCTCAGCTGTGCACGCGACCTCTGGCAGACCGTGCCCGAGACCGAAGACGAGGAACGACGGATGTTCCTCGGCCGCACGACGTTTCGCCTGATCCACCTCGCCGACATCGAGGCGGTGACGACGGCTGCCTGAGCTCATCGTGAACGGTGAGCGCCACGACGTCGACGGTGCGGCGATGCGAACGCTCGCAGAGACGATCCGTGAGGACCTCGGCTTCACCGGGACGAAGATCGCCTGCGGCGAAGGGCACTGCGGCGCCTGCACCGTCCTCCTCGACGGGGCGCCGACGCTTTCGTGCATCACGCTCGTCCAAACGGTCGGCGGACGCGAGGTGACGACGATCGAGGGCCTCCGCGAACATCCGCTCGTCGATGCCTTCGTCGAGGCCGACGCGCTCCAGTGCGGCTTCTGCACCCCGGGTCAGATCGTCTCGGCGGCCGCCCTCGTACGGGAGAACCCGCGGCCCTCGCGCGAAGAGATCCGCCACGCGATGGCGGGAAACCTCTGCCGCTGCGGGACGTATCCGAAGATCGAGCAGGCGATCCTCGCGGTCTCTAATCCTGTAGAAGCGGGGCTTGCGGCCGCCGGAGGACCGTGATCACCCGCCTCATCCCTACCGATATGAGGGAGGCTGCCCCCCTCATCCACCCCGTGAGGATTGATGGCGCGGCTTATTCGCACGGATATGAGGGGGCTTACCCCCCCTCATCCACCCCCCGAAGTTGGACGTGAGGATTGATGGCGCGGCTTATTCGCACGGAAAAAGAGGTTGAAGGCAAGTACACGGAGCAGTGGATCGTGGTCGAGGAGGACTCCCTCGACCAGTGGCCCCAGGGGCCGCAGAACGTCGTCGGGCGCCCGGCGACGCGCGTTACCGGCGCCGCGCGCGCCCGTGGGGAGGCGCAGTACACGGCCGACGTCCAACTGCCCGGCATGCTTCACACGGCGGTTCTACGGAGCCCGCACGCGCGGGCTCGTGTCACGCGCCTCGATGTGGCCGGCGCCCTCGCCGCACCCGGTGTCCGTGCCGTGCTCGCGCCGGAGGAGTGTGAGTACCTGACGCGCGAGCCGGGTTTCCCCGGCGAGCCCGTCGCGGCGGTCGCGGCCGACACGTTCGCGCAAGCGTGCGCCGCGCTCGAGCGCATCGACGTCGAATGGGACGTC
>JALZEM010000141.1 GCA_030862005.1 Actinomycetota bacterium
ACCGCGGGGACCGCTTGCGGCTCTTCGGCCCCGACCTGCGCGAGGTCCTCGCGCCTGATCACGATCAGCGTCGTGACGAGCGAAACGAGGGCGAAGCCCGCCGCAACCCAGAACGCGAGGCTGAAGCCGCTCGTAAGCGCCTGCGGCACCGGCTCGCCGTCGGCGACGAGGTTGTCGGTGCGGGTGGCTGCGACCGTGGCCAGGATTGCGAGCCCGAGGGCGCCGCCGATCTGCTGGCTCGTGTTGATGAGCCCCGACGCGAGGCCGGCCTCCGGCCCCTGCACCCCCGCGAGCGCAGCGATCGAGATCGGGACGAACGAGAAGCCCATGCCGACGCCGATCAGGAGGAAGCCGGGCAGGAGGTCCGCCCAGTACGACCCGTCAACGGACACCTGCGTGAAATAGATCATCCCGATCCCGAGCAGGATCTTCCCGACGGTGAGCACCGGCTTCACACCGAGCTTCGTAACGAGCGCCTGCGAAATCGTTGCGGCGACGACGGCGGTGAGCGCGACGGCCAGGTAGCCGACCCCCGTCTGCATGGCCGAGAAGCCGAGCACCTGCTGCATGTAAAGCGACAGCATGAAGAAGATCCCGAAGATCATCGTCCCGAGCAGGAAGCCGACCACGTTCGCTCCCGTGAGCGTCCGTCGGCGGAAGATCGAGAGCGGGACGAGCGGCGAGCTCGAGCGCGTCTCGATGAAGAGGAAGACCGCCATGAGGACGGCCGACGCGACGAGCGCGCCGATGGTCTTCCCGGACGTCCAGCCGTTGTTCGTCGACTGCGTCAGGCCGTAGACGAGGGACATGAGGCTCGCCGTGACCGTCACTGCCCCCGCTGCGTCGAAGTTACGGGCGAGACCCGCGGCGCGGCTTTCCCGCACGTAGCGCGGCACGAGCGCGAGCGCCAAGGCCGAGATCGGGAGGTTCACGAAGAAGATCCACTCCCAGCCGACGTACGAGGTGAGGACACCGCCGAGGAGAACGCCGATCGCGGCACCCGAACCGGCGATGCCGCCGAGGATTCCAAGTGCCTTGTTCCGCTCGGCGCCTTCCCGGAAGGTGACCGTGATGATCGAGAAGACCGACGGCGCGAGAATCGCGCCCGCCGCACCCTGAGCGAGCCGGGCGATGATCAGCATCGCGTCGGAGTTCGCAAGCCCGGCCCAAAGCGACGTGAGGAAGAAGAGGCCGAGGCCGATCATGAAGAACATCCGGCGCCCGAGCAGGTCACCCATGCGCCCGCCGAGCAGGAGGAACCCGCCGAACGTCAGCGCGTATCCGGAGACGACCCACTGGAGGTTCTCGACCGTGAAGTTGAGGTCTTCCTGGATCGAGGGCAGCGCCACGTTCACGATCGACACGTCGAGGACGACCATCAGGTAGGCGACACCGAGAACTGCGAGTGCCTTCCAGCGCCTCGGATCGGTCCCTGCTTCCATCATCTGCGACTCCTTCGGACTCGGTTCGATTACTTAGGCGTGACCAACGAGCGGCGGACACGGCGAATTCCGCCCGGCGCCGTCTGGCTCGGCGTTGCGACAGCCGAATCGATGGCAGATACTCGCGCCAGCCGTCGACGACGCTCATCGTAATGCCACCGCCGAGCCGCAAGGACCCCCTCCCGCGATTCAATTTCCGTGTCGAGATCGACGGGATCGCGGTTGCGTCGTTCGCGGAGGTAAGCGGCCTCGAATCCGAGACGTCCGTGATCGACTACCGGACGGGCGACTCTCGCGTGACGCGGAAGCTACCCGGACTGACGAAGTACGCGAACATCGTGCTCAGGCGCGGGATGACGCTCGATCTCGCGCTCTGGCAATGGCGGAAGACCGTCGTCGAGGGGCGCGCCGAGCGCAGGAACGGCTCCATCATCCTCTCGGACGAGGCCGGGAAGGACATGCTGCGCATCAACTTCTTCGGGGGCTGGCCCTGCAAATGGGAAGGCCCCGCGCTCAACGCGAAGACGAGCGAGGTCGCGATCGAGACGCTCGAGATCGCGCACGAGGGCCTCGAGATCGACGGCGGCGGCTAGCCGCCGCCATGGCAACGCCGCACGAGGACGCTGGTGCCGACGTCCTCCTCGACGTCGTCTTCGAGGACGGCCTGCTCTACCTCGTTCTCGCCAACGTCGGCGAGCGGCCGGCGCTCAAGGTGACCTGCCGGTTCGAGCGCCCGTTCACGGGTCTCGGAGGCAGCGTCGACATGTCACGCCTACGCCTGTTCCGGAACGTCGAGTTCCTCGCGCCCGGACGGAAGATCCGGACGCTCCTCGATTCGAGCGCGGCCTACTTCGCGCGGCGCGAGCCGACCCGACTCGCCGTCACGGTCGCCTGGCGTGACGACCGCGGCCGCCACGAGCGGCCGATCCTCCATGACCTCGCGATCTATCGCGACGTCGCCTATGTCACTTCGGCCGGCTCAGGCTCCACGGAGCAGGGGGATGGCAGCGGCCGCAGGCGAACGTAGTGTCCGAAGGTGCAGGCGTGGCTGCGCCACAACCGATTACTCGCAGGATCGCTCGCGGCGTGGACGGCGACGGCCGTGGTGTTCGGCTTCGCCGTTTCGGCTCTTCCCGAGGGCGTGTGCGACTACGACAACCACGATGCGTACGTCGAAGCGTCGCACCGGGGTGGCTACATCCTGCTCGGCGGGCTTCCTCTGGCGGGCCTTGCGACGATCGGCCTCATCGCGAGCGCAGCTCGAGCCGACCGGGGACGGAAGAAGATCGCGCTCATTCTCGGGAGCGTCCTGTCGCTCGCGCTGACGGCGTTCCTCGCGCTGATCACGCTGGTCGCGCTCGTCGCGTTCAGCTGCCTCGAATAGCGCTCGACGCGATTAGCCGCTCGCGCCCGGGGTACCCGTAACGCATGCCGAAGCCGAATCCCAACCGCATCGACCGACAGCAGAAGCCCGACTCTCCGCCGCCCGAGGACCACGGCGCGCGCGAGGCGCCCATCGACACGACCGACTGGATCGCGGTCGGACACGAGGAGGCAGACGCTCAGCGCCGCCACGATGACGCCGTGCCTCCCACATCCGGCGAGGCCGCCGGCGGCGGTCGACGCAATCCCCCGCGGACCCGCCGGTAGACGGGCGTAGAGATAAGCCACGGGGTCGCGGCGTTCGCCGTGCCGGCTAGGCGTGCGATCGGTCGACGGACGTTCCGGGCTCAGGTCGCCGGCGATTCTCCTGGCCGGCGGTAGCCGATCTCCTTCCCCTTCGCGAGCGCCTCGAGCGTCTCCTCCACGGTCATCAGGACGGTTGTCTCCGCCGAGCCGAGGGCGCCGCCGGCCGTAATAGCAAGCACGACGCCGGCCATCGAAACGTTGTCAGGTGCCTCAAAAATCGCGTAGCCGTCATATTCACCGAAGCCATACCAAAAGCCGTGCAGGGTGCCGCCCACCTGTTCGACGTACGCGCGCGCTGCATCGCGGCGATCCTCAGGGTTCTGAATGAGCCGCGACCACGTCTCGGGCGTGTAGCTGAAGCGCATGAGATAGACAGACATGGCACCTCCTGTTCGGGGTGAGAGAACCTAACTGCCCCCCGGCCCTTGTCGCCACGATCGACTGGGTCGTGGCCGGCGAACTCCCGGGGACCGGCACCTAGAAGGCCGCGCGGCGCGACACGGCCGCGCCTCGCGATTAGAGGCTTACGCCGGTGAGCCGGAAGAACCAGAGCGCGCTCGTGTACCAGAGGGCAATCAGCGTGCCGAACAAGAGGCCGCCTGCCGTCGGCAGGACCCAGTGCGGGAAGCGGCGCAGCCGGACGATCAGGATCTTCGCCGCAAAGGCGCCGTAGACCGCGGAGCCGAGAAGCGAGTGCGCAAGCGTCCGGGCGGTCGCATCCTGGAAGCCGAGTTGGAAGATGCAGTGGTACGCGATCGGGAGCGTGAGCAGGAGCGCGAATCGCCCCGACCAGCGATGCGCCCGCGCGACCCAGCGCGGCCGGCGCCAGGGCAGCTTCCCGAACATCCACGCGGCGCTGAAGATCTGAAAGACGGCGAGCGCAGCGGCCCCGGTCGCGAGCCACGCCTTCATGTGGATCGTGTCGCTAAAGAAGAGGTCGAAGTACGTGCTCGGACCGACCTCGCTCTGCCGCGCGAGGAGCCCGACGGTCAACGCGACGAGCGCAAACGCGACGAGCGGCGCGGCGAGCCAGGCTCCGGATCGTGTCGTCCGCTTCGGCGGAATCGCCGACGCCTGTGTCACGCGCCGACACTAACGGGCGGCCGGGCGCGCGGCCAAGACGGCCGGCCCAGGAAGAGCG
>JALZEM010000175.1 GCA_030862005.1 Actinomycetota bacterium
ACGTCGGGCGGCGCGAACCAGCAGCCGTCGCCGTGCTTGACCGGGACGGTCAGGATCTGTCCCGGTCCGCAGCGGCTCGTGAACGGGGTGTCCGGCTGCTCGACCGACAGGCGCACATCCCGACAGACGAAGGTAAGCGACGCGTTTGGCCGTAGGGCGCCGGGGAGGAGACCCGCCTCGCAGAGCACCTGGAACCCGTTGCAGATCCCGAGGACGAGGCCGCCGTCGGCGGCGAATTCGGTCACGGCGCGCATGGCGGGCGCGAACCGCGCGATCGCGCCCGCACGGAGGTAGTCGCCGTAGGAGAACCCGCCTGGGAGCACGACGCCGTCGAGTCGCGGAAGCTCGGAGCTCGCGTGCCAGATCGTGAGGGCCTCGGCACCCAGTGCGGTGAGCGCCCACGCGGCATCGCGGTCGTCGTTCGATCCCGGGAACGTGACCACTCCGATGCGTGGGCGGATCTCGCTCATGCCTCGTCTCCTACGTCGATCTCGTAGCTCTCGATGAGCGGGTTCGCGAGCAGCCGCTCGCACATCCGTTCTACCTCGGCCCGTGCCTCGGTCGGACTCGACGCCTCGACGTCGAGGTCGATGAGCCGCCCGACCCGCGCCTCGTCGACGCGGAACCCGAGCTGGCGGAGCGAGCTCTCGACCGCTTCACCTTGGGGGTCGAGGATCCCCTGCTTCGGTCGGACGAGTACGGTCGCCTTCACCGGAATGCTCCGGACGGATCGCGCAGGTAGTCCTCGAAAGGGAGCTCCGTCAATCGTTCGAATGCCTCGACGTACCTGGCCCGTGTCCCCTCCACCACCTTTGCCGGGAGCGTGGGGCCGGCCGGCGTCTTGTCCCAGCCGAGCGACGCGCAGTAGTCCCGAACGTACTGCTTGTCGAACGAGGGTTGCGCCCGGCCCGGCGCGTAGTCGTCCGCGGGCCAGAAGCGCGACGAGTCCGGCGTCAGCGCTTCGTCCCCGAGCACGACTCGTCCCTCCGGATCGACGCCGAACTCGAACTTCGTGTCGGCGAGGATGATCCCTCGCGCCAGCGCGTAGTCCGCCGCGTGGCGGTAGAGCTCGAGCGCGGTCCCCTCTACCTCCCGGAGCCGGTTCGTACCGATCAGATCGCCGGCCTGGTCACGATCAATGTTCTCGTCGTGGCCCTCCTGGGCCTTGGTTGCAGGCGTGAAAATCGGCTCCGGAAGGCGCTCCGACTCGCGCAGGCCGGCCGGAAGCGTGTGACCGGAGGTCGCGCCCGTTCGCTCGTAGTCCTTCCAGCCGGAGCCGGAAAGGTAGCCGCGGACGACGCACTCGATCGGGAGCATTCGGAGGCGCGTGACCTCGGTCGAGCGTCCGTCCTCGCGGACGCCGAGGAGATGGTTCGGGACGATCTCACGCGTCCGCGCGAACCAGAACGCCGAGAGACCCGTGAGGACGCGGCCCTTGTCCGGGATCTCCGTCGGAAGCACGACGTCGAACGTAGAGATGCGGTCGCTCGCGACGAGCAGCAGGCGCTCGTCGTCGAGCTCGAAGATCTCGCGGACCTTGCCGCTCGCGACGTGAACCGCGGTTTCAGACATGAAGCGTCTCCTTTTCGGTCGGGAGCGTCGCAAGGCGGTCGAAGACGACGTCCACGTGACGAAGGGCGTCGGCGAGATCGAACGCATCTGCGAGCACGGAGAGGTCGATCCGCGCTCGAATCTCCTCGTCGCGCTCGACGAGCTCGCGAAAATCGACCTCCTCGTCCCATGCGCGCAGCGCGTTTCGCTGCACGAGCCGATAGGCGTCGTCGCGCGAGAGCCCCGCCCCGACGAGCGCGAGCAGGACGCGCTGGCTGAAGACGAGCCCGTGCGAGCTTTCGAGGTTCCGCCGCATTCGGTCGGCGTGGACGACGAGCCCGTCCATGAGCCAGGCGAACCGGTCGAGCATGTAGTCGAGCGCGAGAAAGGCGTCCGGAACGACGACGCGCTCGGCGCTCGAGTGCGAGATGTCCCGCTCGTGCCAAAGCGCCACGTTCTCGAGCCCGACGACGGCCGCCGCTCGCACGACGCGCGCGAGGCCGCAGATCCGCTCGGCGACGATCGGGTTTCGCTTGTGCGGCATCGCGGACGACCCTTTCTGGCCCCGGCGGAACGGCTCCGCGACCTCGCGGACCTCGGTCCTGGCGAGGTGGCGGATCTCGGTCGCGAACCGCTCGAGCGATGCAGCCGTGAGCGCGAGCGAGCTGAGAAGCTCGGCATGCCGATCGCGTGGGACCACCTGCGTCGAGACCGGCTCGGCAGCAAGCCCGAGCTTCTCGCACGCGATTCGCTCGACCTCCGGGTCGCCTCCTCCGTACGTGCCGACGGCGCCGGCGAGCTTCCCGACGCTCATACCTTCGACGGCGCGGCCGAGCCGCTCGCGGTCCCGCGCGAGCTCGAACGCCCAGCCCGCGAGCTTCGCGCCGAACGTGGTCGGCTCCGCGTGTACGCCGTGCGTGCGCCCGACCATCACCGTCTCACGGTGTTCCTCCGCGCGCCTCGCCACCGCGTGAAGCGCGCGATCGAGGCTCTCGAAGAGCACGGCTCCGGCGTCGCGGACCTGGAGCGCGAGCGCGGTGTCGAGGACGTCCGACGACGTGAGCCCGTAGTGGAACCAGCGACCCGCGGCGCCCACCTCCTCGGCGACAGCGTCCACGAACGCCGCGAGATCGTGCTGCGTCCGCTCCTCGATCTCGGCCACGCGCTCGGGCGTGGGCGGAACGGCGCGCGCGCGGATCTCGTCCACCGCCTCGCGCGGAACGGCGCCCGTCTCGGCCGAACCCGCGAGCGCGGCCAGCTCGACCTCGAGCCAGCGTGCGAGCTTGCCCTTGTCCGACCAGATCCTCTTCATGGGCGGACGGGAGTAGCGTGCGATCACCGTCCCGATTCTAGAGGCGGCTCAGGCGGGCCCCTGAGAGGGCTTCCAAAGGAGCGCCCTCCTCCGAAGTGCTTCAGGATTACGGAAACGCAACGGCGCCGTAGCGTCGGTGCTCGAGCGCACGCACCTGTGGAGAAACTGTGCGCTCCCGGACACACGCATCGTGCTAAATCTCCACGCGGTGACTGTCCCAGGGACAGTCACCGAGTTGACAGAGTTGGCCGAGTAGACGCCCATCGCGCGGCCTGGCACGACGACGGCCGACGACCAACTCGGGTTCCGGTTCGAGCGGGGCGGGCCGGTCAGGGCCGTCGTTAGAGCTCGAGCTGCGGCCGGCGCGGCGCGTCGGGGTAGCCGCCGCCCTGGCCGAGGATCTTCGCGGCGAGGATCGCCGCGTTCCGCGCGCCGTCGAGGGAGACGCACGCAACGGGAACACCCGGCGGCATCTGGACGATCGCGAGGATCGCGTCGAGTCCGCCGGCCGCGCTCTTCGACGACGTCAGCGGGACGCCGATGACCGGCAGGTCGCTGTACGCCGCGGCGGCGCCCGGAAGCGCGGCCGACATCCCGGCCGCCGCGATGATGACGCGAACGCCCCGCAGCGCCGCGTTCGAGGCGTACTCGGCGACGCCCCGCGGATCGCGGTGCGCCGAAAGGACGAGGAGCTCGTGCGAAATTCCGCGCTCATTCAGCTCGTCGACCGCCGGTTGCATCCTCTCGAGGTCGGATTCCGAGCCGATCAGGATCCCGACGAGCGGGCCCGCTTGCTCGAACTCTTCGATCGTCGGGAGCGGAGTCGGCTCCTCCTCGACTCGCATCTCGGCCTGGGACTCAGCCTGAGACATGAACCGCCTTCAGTGCGATGTCTCGTCGGAACTGTGCACCGGGGAAGTCCATCAGGTCGATCGCCTCGTACGCCCGTTCTCGCGCCTCCGCGCTCGTCGGCGCGACGCCGGTGACGTTCAGCACGCGTCCCCCGGCGCTTCGCACCTCTCCGTCCCGAAGTGCCGTGCCCGCATGGAAGACGATCGCCCCCGTCCTCTCGGCTGCGTCGATCCCGGCGATTCGCGTGCCGCGGTCGGGCGACTCCGGATAACCGCGAGAGGCCAAGACGACCGTCACCGCGGCGTCCGCTGCCGTCTCGACCTCGACCTCGTCCAGGCGCCCCGCCGCGGAGGCTACGAGTGGCCCGAGGAGATCGCCCTCGATCCGAGGGAGAATCGCCTGCGTCTCCGGATCGCCGAACCGGCAGTTGAACTCGAGCACGCGCGGGCCGTCGTCCGTCAACATCAGGCCCGCGTAGAGGAGGCCGACGAATGGGGTGCCGCGCTCCGCGAGCTCGGCGAGAACCGGCCGGTGGATCCGGTCGACGAGATCGTGGATCTCGGCCTCGGAGAGGAAAGGCACGGGCGAATAGGCACCCATTCCGCCCGTGTTCGGCCCCTCGTCACCGTCCAGGAGCCGTTTTGCGTCCTGCGCGGCGGGAAGAGGCACGGCCACGGCGCCGTCCGTGAGCGCGAACAGCGAAACCTCCTCACCTTCGAGGAGCTCCTCGACGACGACGTCACCACCGAACGAACGCGCACGCGCCCACGCGTCGTCGGCGTCGGCCTGCGTTCGGCAGACGAAAACCCCCTTGCCGGACGCGAGACCGTCGGCCTTCACGACGCACGGTGCGCGCGGCTCGGCCAGCGCAGCCGCCGCCGGCACCCCCGCTGCGCGCATGACGTCCTTCGCGAACGACTTCGATGCTTCGATTCGTGCTGCGGCCGCGCTCGGCCCGAGGACCGCGATCCCGCCGTGGCGCAGCGCGTCCGCGATCCCGGCCACGAGCGGCGCCTCGGGGCCGATCACGACGAGGTCGATCTCCAGCTGCAGGCAGAGAGCGAGGAGCCCGTCGGCGTCGTCGGCGCGGACCGGGTGGCACTGGGCGAGCCCCGCGATCCCCGGATTGCCTGGAGCGGCATGAAGGACCGCGCCGGGGCTCTGATCGAGCTTCCAGACGAGCGCGTGCTCGCGCCCGCCCGAGCCCACGACGAGGATCTTCATCGGACGAGTCTAATCGTGCAACCGGGTGTTTCAAGGGAGCCGGAAGCGCGGTACAGAGTG
>JALZEM010000176.1 GCA_030862005.1 Actinomycetota bacterium
GAGAAGGGGAAGATCCGCTCGCGGCGGATCACGGGCGCGTGCCGGCGCCACCAGGAGCAGATCGCGGTCGCGGTGAAGCGAGCACGCGAGATGGCCCTCCTGCCCTACGCGACAAGCTAGTGGGTCGCTCCTAGTGGAGGTCATCCTGCTTCAGGACGTCGAGAACGTCGGGCTGCGCGGCGAGGTCGTCAACGTCGCGCGCGGGTACATGCGGAACTTCCTCGCCCCGCGGCGCCTCGCCGAGCCGGCAACGGCCGCGCGTGTGGCCGAGCTCGAACGGCGCGAGGGCGAGCGGGCGCGGCACGAAGCTCGCAGCTTCGAGCACGCGCAGGAGATCGCAGAGACGCTTCGGAAGACGGTGCTGCGCTTCGAGGTCAACGCGGGAGCCACGGGCACCCTCTTCGGGTCGGTCACACCGACCGACATCGCCGACGAGCTCTGGCGCACGCGGAAGATTCGCGTCGACCGCCGCAAGATCGATCTCACCGATCCGATCAAGCGCGTAGGCCGCTATGAGGTCCCGATCGACGTCTTCCAGGACGTGCGGGTCGACGTCAAGACCCTCGTCGTCCCCGAGGGCGGCGAGCTCCCGCCGGAGGACGAGCTCGAGGCTTCGGCGGCCGAGGAGGGCGCGGCCGAAGAACGGGCCGCCGAGGAGGCGGACGCGGAGGAGGCGCCCGCCTCCGAGGCGGAAGCCTGGGTCGCCGAGGCGGAGGCGGCCGGGATCCCTCCGGAGCCAGCCTCGGACCGGAAGACGCCCCCGGGCTGATCTTCCACGGCCCGGTCAACACGGCTGTGGGCGACTCGTAGAAGTTCCCGCTCCGAGCGAGAAAAGCTCTCCACAACCCTCGGCGGCGAGCACCATTACCGTCCGGCCGCTCTGGGAACATACGTTCTATAATGGCCGCACATCGGGATCTTCTTCGTGTGGACAGACGTGGACCCACCGCTTCTTGACACGGCCGATCGCGTCATGGCTAATGGGGCGGCGGTGGCAGCAACGTCGACCATCCAGGTAGCACCGGTCCCGCCACAGAACCTCGACGCGGAGGAGTCCGTTCTCGGCGCGATGATGCTCTCGCCGGGCGCGATCGCGGCTGTGAGCGAGGTACTCGATCCGGATGGCCGCGAGTTCTACCGCGAGGGTCACGCGAAGATGTACCGCGCGGCGCTCGCGCTGTACGCGAAGGGCGAGCCCGTCGACGCGATCACGCTCGTGAACGAGCTCGACGAGCGGGGAGACCTCGAAGCGGTCGGCGGTACCGCTCGTGTGCACGAGCTCGCAGCACTCGTGCCGGCTAGCGCGAACGCTCGCCACTACGCGCAGATCGTTCAGGAGACGGCGACGCTTCGCGGGCTCATCCGCGCCGGCGGCGAAATCTCTCGCCTCGGATGGGAGCGTCCGGGCGACGCTTCCGAACTCGTCGACCAGGCCGAGCAGATCGTGTTCGAGCTCTCGCAGCAGCGGGCGACGAGCGAGTTCAGCCACATCGACCAGCTCTTGAAGGAGAGCTTCGAGCGAATCACGGCGCTCTACGAGCTCGGCGCAGACGTCACGGGCGTCCCGTCCGGCTTCCGCGACCTCGACCGGCTCACGTCCGGCTTCCAGGAGGGAAACCTCATCATCGTCGCGGCGCGACCCGGGATGGGGAAGTCGGCGCTCGGACTCGGGATCGCCGCGAACATCGCAGTCCGCCACACCCGCCCGGTCGGCCTCTTCACACTCGAGATGTCGAAGGCCGAGGTTACCCAGCGGCTGATGTGCGCAGAGGCGAAGGTCGAGCTCCACCGCTTGCGCACGGGCCGGCTCGCATCGGAGGACTGGCCGCGTCTCACCGCCGCCTGCGACCGCCTGGCGAAGGCACCCATCTACGTCGACGACACGGGGTCGATCACGCTGATGGAGATCCGCTCGAAGGCGAGGCGGCTCAAGTCGAAGCATCCCGACCTCGGCGTCATCCTCGTCGACTACCTCCAGCTCATGACCTCAGGGACAAGCGCCGAGAACCGTGTCCAGGAGGTCTCCCAGATCTCGCGCTCGCTGAAGGTCCTCGCGCGCGATCTTGATGTCCCGATCATCGCGATGTCACAGCTCTCGCGTGCCGTCGAGCAACGCCACGACAAGCGGCCGATCCTCTCCGACCTGCGTGAAAGCGGCAGCATCGAGCAGGACGCCGACATCGTGTGCTTCATCTACCGCGACGACTACTACAACCCCGAAGACTCGCCCGACCCCGGTGTCGCCGAGGTGATCATCGGGAAGCACCGGAACGGCCCCACCGACAAGGTGAAGCTGTCCTTCATCAGCCAGTACGCCAAGTTCGCCGACCTAGCGGCGATCTAACCGCAGCGGCGACTACGCTGGTATTGCATGCCTGCGACCGTGATCGTCGGCGCGCAGTGGGGCGACGAAGGCAAGGGCAAGATCGTCGATCTGCTCGCCGAGCACTCCCACGTCGTCTGCCGCTACCAGGGCGGGCCGAACGCCGGGCACACGATCGTTCGCGACGGCGACACGTTCAAGCTTCACCACGTACCGTCGGGGATCCTGTACGAAGGGAAGACGTGCGTCGTCGGCGCCGGTTGCGTCGTCGATCCCGGCTTGCTCCTCCGGGAGCTCGACGAGCTCGAAGGGCGGGGAATCGCGACCGCGC
>JALZEM010000187.1 GCA_030862005.1 Actinomycetota bacterium
CCTTGTGGCGGCCGAAGCGCTGTCTGTACCGTCGACTGCGTGGAACTTCGTGACACGCTGATTCTGGGAGCGGCCGTGCTCGACCCGCTGATCAACTTCCTGAACGACAACACGCCGCTCTATCCGCCCTGGGGGAGAGTCGTCGTCATCGCGACGCTCTTCGCGGGGGCGTGGCTCGTCGCTCGCATCGCGGCGATCGTCGCGCGGCGCGTCCTCGCGTGGCATGACGCCCGCCATCCCGAGACAGAGCACGACCTCGGAGCCAAGATCGCGAACATCAAGCGCCGTGAGACGTCCGTCGCGATCATCCGGACGACGATCGGCTACGCGGCGTTCACGGTCGCGCTGATTCTCTCCGTCGCCCAGGTCGCGGGCGGCGTCGATCGGCTCGCGACGATCGCCGGTGGACTTTTCGCGATCCTGGTCGGCGTCTTCGTCGCCCAGCGCTTCCTCACGGACCTGCTGGCCGGCCTCACGATGTTCGTCGAGCGGTGGTACTCGGTCGGCGACACGATCGTCGCCGTCACGAACTACGAACTCCAGGGGGTCGTGGAAGATATGTCGCTTCGGCGCACGCGGATGCGGTCCGTGACCGGCGAGGTCATCAACGTCCACAACGCCCAGATCGTTGCCGTCCGCGTGCTTCCGGCCGGCGTCAAGGAGCTCGCGTACGAGCTCTTCGCGAGCGAACGAGACGCTGGGGAGGACCTTGTGGAGGAGGTCGCGCGCATGGTGCCCGAGGGCCCGACGACGTTCATCAAGCGGCCGTGGATCGAGCACGTCGAGGAGCTCTCACCGGCGCTCGTGCGGATCAGGGTGCGTGCGACCGTCGCACCCGGCCGCGAGTGGCTCGCAGAGGAGTTCTTCCCGGATCTCTTGAAGGAGCGCGCACGCGACGGCCTGATCGTGCACGGTCCCGTGCCGCTCGCCGTCGACGAGCGTGCCGTCCGGAGCTTCGCCCGCGCGAGCGCGGCCACCCGCTGGAACGCGCGCCGCGCGCTGCACGAGCACGCCGCGGCTTAGAGTTCCGCGAGCGTAGCCGCCGTCGTCCGCAACCGCCGGCGTCACGCCCGGCTGAGGGCGGCCAGATGCACGCACGAACGCGACCACATCTGGTTACGGAGAGGGCAACGAGCGACGATAGTGGTCCCAACCCTCCGCTTCGAACGATCTCCCGTGCCGGAGGAGCTCGACGCCGGCCCCTTCTTCGCAACGCCCGACGATCGTGAATCCGGATTCTTCCGCGTCGGCGCTCGGGAGCGCGGCGAGAAGCTCGTAGTCCTCGCCGTAGGTCCAGAACGGCTCGTCGGCCACGTCAGCGAGCCGCGGCGCGAGCGGGAGCCTGTCGACATCGATCACAAGCCGGCATCCCGACCGTTCGGCGATGCGCGCGGCGTCGGAGGCGATGCCGTCCGAAAGATCGATGAGCGCGTGGGCGCGAGGCGCGAGGATAGCGGCCGCATCGAGCCGAAACGGCGGGCGGTGGTGGCGGGCGACGAGGTCGTCGAAACCGACGAGCCCGCGCTCGAGCGCGTAGAGCCCCGCGGCCGCGCCGCCGAGCGGCCCGGTCACGACGAGCACATCACCCGCGCGCGCGCCCGCGCGGCCGGGTACCCGGGCGCTCTCACCAACGGCGGACACGCTGATAGCAACGGCGTCCGCAGCGTTCGTGTCTCCTCCGACGATCGCGACGCCGGGCTCGTTGAGGCCTTGATACAGCTCGAGGACGTCGGCGACACGCGTTTCCCGAGGAAGGTTCAGCGCCACGAGCAGGCCGGCGGGCGACGCGCCCATCGCCGCTAGGTCGCTCAGGTTAACGGCGGCGGCCTTGTAGCCGAGATCGCGCCAGGACGTCCAGTCGAAGCGAAAATGGACGCCTTCGACGAGCGTGTCCTGCGTGACCACGATCCCCTCGTGAAAGAGCGCGGCGTCGTCGCCGATCCCGTGGGCGAGGCCGCGCCGCTCGAGCTCCGCGAGGAGCCCGAACTCACCGAGCTCGGAGAGCTGCAAGCCCGAAGACGTCGACGGGACCTGATCCCGAGCCGATCGCGGCGAGGCCCGCCCGCACGGCCTCCGACGCGACGTGCGCCGCGCCGCGGGCGGCGTCCTCGAGCGACTCACCGCGCGCGAGCAACGCGCACAGGCTTGCCGAGTGCGTGCACCCCGCCCCGTGCGTCGCCTCTTCGCCGTGGCGCTCGACCGCGATCGGGACGTGGCGCTCGCCGTCGAAGAGCCAGTCGACAGCCTCGGCCCCGTGACCACCCGTCACGACCACGGCGTGCGCCCCGCGGGCATGGATCGCCTCCGCGAGCTCCTCCCGGTTCGCCTCGTCGGAATACGGGACGCCGGCGAGCGCGCACGCCTCATGGAGGTTCGGCGTGACGACCGTGGCGAGTGGGAGGAGCCGCTCGACGAGAACGGAGACCGCGTCGTCGAGGAGGAGCTTCGCGCCCGAGGCGGCGATCATCACCGGGTCGACGACGAGCGACACGGGATTCGCCGCGAGGCACTCGGCGACCGTCTCGATGATCGGGGCGCTGAAGAGCATCCCGGTCTTCGCGGCGTCGACGCCGATGTCCTCGAAGACGACCTCGATCTGCGTCCGTATGAAGTCGGGCGGCGCCTCGTGCACGGCGCGCACCTCGCGCGTGTTCTGCGCCGTGAGCGCGACGATCGCGCTCATCCCGTGACAGCCGAGCCGAGCGAATGTCTTGAGATCGGCCTGGATCCCGGCGCCGCCGCCCGAATCGGACGTGGCGACGGTGAGACAGCGCGGCACCTGCATTCCTTCCTCCCTTCGCCGGCATTACCCGGATCAGGTTCTGCGGGTCTGATCTCAGCCCCGGAGGGCACCCCGGTGCACCGAGCCTAGCAGCGGCGGCGACGGGTGCATCGTGTTCACTTCGGGTATGACGCCGCCCGACGAGCTCTACGCGACGCCGGCGATCCGCGCGGGGACGTCGGCTCGCACAGTTTTCAGCGCCCTCCTTGTCGCCGGTGCGCTGACAGCGTTCTTCTGGCGGCCGGGCGTCATCCTCTTGCTTACCGGCGTCGTCGGCGTTTTCGCTGCTCAGCTCGTCGTGGGCGCAGCCGCGTACCGCACGGCGATGCGCCGGCCGTGGCCCCCGGTCCGGCCTCTGGACGATGACGAGGACGACTGGTGAAGGCGACACTCGAGGCCGCCACCTGGGACGCCCTCCTCGTAGGCGAAGAGCTCGCCTACGTGACGGACGTAGCGGCGCGCGACGCCCGCATCGTGTCCTTTCCGGACGGGCTCCATCCGCGCGTCGCCGATGCGCTGAGCGGTCGCGGGCTCACGAGCCTCTATGCCCACCAGGCCGACACCTTCGCTGCTGCCGAGCGCGGCGAGCACGTGATCGTCTCGACCGGCACCGCGAGCGGGAAGACGCTCGCCTTCAACCTTCCCGTCCTCAATGCGCTCGCCGCCGAGCCGAAGGTCCGCGCGCTCTACCTCTATCCCACGAAGGCGCTCGCGCAGGATCAGGCGCGGTCCCTCGCGCAGTTCCATCTCCCGCGCCTGCGCCCCGCGATCTACGACGGTGACACGCAGGCGGACCGCCGCTGGCAGATCCGCAAGTGGGCGAACCTCATCCTGACGAACCCGGACATGCTGCACGTGGGCGTACTGCCCCACCACGACCGGTGGGGCGACGTCCTGCAGAACCTCCGCTACGTCGTCGTCGACGAGGCGCACGTCTACCGCGGCATCTCCGGGTCGCACGTCGCGAACGTCCTCCGCCGGCTCCGCCGAGCCGCCGGGATCTACGGCGCGGAGCCGCAGTTCCTGCTCGCGTCCGCGACGATCGCGAACCCGGCCGAACAGGCGGCCGCGCTCACGGGTCTCGACGTGACGGTCGTCGCGGATGACGCGGCACCGCGAGCGCATCGGACGATCGCGTTCTGGAACCCGCCCCTCCTCGACGAGGAGCTGCGCGTCCGCGCCAGCCCGCTCGGCGAGGCATCGCGGCTCCTCGCCGATCTCGTCTCGCGCGGCCTGCGCACGATCTGCTTCGCGAAGAGCCGCCGCGCCGCGGAGCTGATCCACCGCTTCACGGCCGAGCGCGTCGGGGCCGACCTGGCCGCACAGCTCTCGCCCTACCGGGCGGGATACACGCCGTCGCAGCGGCGCGAGATCGAGCGCCGCCTCATGGAAGGAGACCTCCTCGGCGTGACGGCGACGGATGCGCTCGAGCTCGGGATCGACATCGGTCTGCTCGACTGTGCAATCTCCGTCGGCTTTCCTGGGACCGTCGCAAGCCTCCGCCAGCAATGGGGCCGCGCCGGGCGCCGGACACACGGCCTCGCCGTCCTCGTCGCAAGCGAGGACGCGCTCGATCAGTTCTTCATGCGCGAGCCGGACACGCTCATGGGCAGGGCCGTTGAAGCGGCGATTCTCGACCACACGAATGCACGGATCCTCGACGGACACGTCCGCTCGGCGGCGTTCGAGGCGCCGCTCGACGAGCGCGACCGCCAGACGCTCGGGCCGGAGGCCCTGGAACGCGCGCAGGCCCTCGCGGATGCCGGTGAGCTCAAACGGACCTCTGCTGGATACGTGTGGGCGGGGCGCGACTACCCCGCCGCGCACGTCCCGCTTCGCTCGACGAATCCCGATTCGTTCGCGGTGATCGAGAACACGACGGGGACCGTGCTCGGAATGGTCGAGCGCGAGCGTGCCTACTCGACCGTCCATGACGGCGCCATCTACCTCCATCTCGGCGCGTCGTATCGGGTCCTCACGCTCGACCTCGAAGCGCGCGCCGCGCTCGTCGAGCCGTTCGTGAGCGATTACTACACGCAGCCGAAGAAGGAGACGATGACGGCGATCGAGGCGGCGGAACTCGTTGGACGGCGGCTCGGACTCGAACTTGCCTTCGGACGTGTCTCCGTTACGGAGCAGGTCGTCGCGTACCAGAAGAAGTCGATCCGGGACCAGGAGACGCTCGACCTCGTCACGCTCGATCTGCCGGAGACGACGTTCGAGACGGAGGCGGTCTGGTATCTACCCGAGCCCGCGATGCTGGCCGGTCTCGAGGCGGAGCCGCGCCTCCTCGGAAGCCTCCACGCCGCGGAGCACTCGATGATCGCGCTCCTCCCACTCTGGGCGATGTGCGACCGCTGGGACATCGGCGGCCTGTCCACCAACCTCCACTTCCAAACCGGGCGCCCGACGATCTTCATCTACGACGGCCACGCGGGCGGGGTCGGGATCGCCAAGCGCGGCTTCGACCAGTTCGAAGGCTGGGTCGCGGATACGGCGCGGATGCTCGACGGATGCCCCTGCGAGCGCGGTTGTCCGTCTTGCGTCCAGTCACCGAAGTGCGGCAACCTGAACGAGCCGCTCGACAAGGCGGGCGCGCTCGCGCTGCTTCGCCGGATGCTCGAGGCCGGCTAGCGAAAGGAGCCGCGCCGACCGTCTCAACCCGTCGCGGGCGCAGAGCCGGCAAGCGCGATCGCGCGCTCGACGGCGTCCGCCGCCGTCGCGACCCGCTCGACGCCTGCTCCGGCGATGTCCCAGCCGGGCTCCAGGATGACGACCGGGCGCCCGAGCACGCGCGCGAGGCCGATCTCGGCGAGCGTCCCCCACGCTCCGCCGACCGCGATCACGGCAGCCCCGGACGCGACGACGGCGAGGTTCCGAGCATGGCCCATCCCCGTCACGACGACGTAGTCGATCCAGCGGCTCGCACCTGCCGGCGTCTCGCCGGGGAGGATCCCGATCGTCGTCCCGCCGACGGCCTTCGCTCCCCGCGCCGCGGCCGCCATGACCTCGCCGCCCCCACCGGTAACGACGACGCAGCCGCGCTCGGCGAGCAGCCGGCCGACCTCCTCGGCACGCTCTTCGGCGTCGAAGCCGCTCCCGATCACGGAGATCTGGAGAGTCATCGAGCGGACGGTAGCGGGGGTGCAGCGCCGGCTCGTTTCCGTAGGAGAGCTGGGGCGATCTCGGCACAGTCAGTGCGCGACACGCGGGGGTTCCGCTGTACGCTCAGCGCCGGACAACCTGGCCGAATGACGCAGAGTCCTCCGCACGCAGCGGGGGGCGCGTGCCCCACGATAGGCAACGCGGCGGGTGAAAGGCGCCCGTAAAGGCGCAGACGACGCATGCCTCTGCTAGAAGCGGACGGATGAGCGCGACCCGAACAGCCCGAGGCGGCGTCCTCGTCATCGGCGGCGGATTCGCCGGCAGCTCGCTCGCGCGCAAGCTCGGCAAGCGCGGGGCGACAATCGTCAGCCCCGAGAACTTCATGCTCTTCACGCCGATCCTGCCCGAGGCGGCCTCCGGAACGCTCGAGCCGCGCCACGTCGTCGTCCCGCTCCGGATGATGTGCCGCCATGCCGAGCTCATCCTCGGTCGCGCCGTGGGGCTCGACGAGGCGCAACGAACGGTCTCGGTCGAAACCGCCGGCGGAGCCGTGACGATCCGGTACGAGCACCTCGTCCTGGCCGTCGGTGCGGTCACACGGACGCTTCCGATCCCGGGACTCGCCGAGCACGGACTCGGCTTCAAGACGCTCGCGGATGCGATTCACCTGCGCAACCACGTCCTGCGGCAGCTCGAGTTCGCGGAGGCGGCGCCGCGGGCGGACGACGCGAAGCGGCACCTCAGCTTCGTCTTCGTCGGCGCAGGCTACGCGGGGGTCGAGGCCCTGGCGGAGCTCTCGGACCTCGTGCGCGACGCGCTCCGCTTCTATCCGGCGCTGAAGCGGACGCGCCAGCGGTGGGTGCTCGTCGACGCGGCGCCGAAGATCCTGCCAGAGATCCCGCGCCGCCTCGGTGAGTATGCGGCAGAGGAGCTCTGGAAGCGGGGCGTGGACATCCGCGTCTCGACGCGCCTCGACGCCGTGGAAGCACATGCCGTCGTCCTTTCGGACGGGAGCCGCCTCGAGACCGAGACGCTCGTGTGGACTGCGGGCGTGAAGGCAAGCCCGTGGCTTGCGACGCTCGGTCTTCCGCTGGACGAGCGCGGCCGCGTTCGCGTCGATGCCACGCTTCGCGTCGAGGGCCGCGAGAACATCTGGGCGCTCGGCGACTCTGCCGCCGTCCCCAACCTCGCTACGCCCGACCGTCCGGATCCACCCACGTCTCAGCACGCGCTCCGGCAGGCCCGGCGGCTCGCCAAGAACCTCACCGGCAACGCGGGCCCGTACCGCTACCGCGAGCTCGGCATGGGCGCCACGCTCGGCCGCCACAAGGGCATCCTCAGCTTTCTCGGCGTCCCGGTGCGCGGGTTCCTCGGCTGGTTCATGACGCGGACGTACCACCTTTACCAGCTTCCGCTCTTCTCACGGAAGATGCGGGCCGTAACCGACTGGACCGTCGGTCTCTTCTTCCGCCGGGACATCGCCGAGCTCGGCACCCTCGGTCACCGGACGCGGCTCCGGGATGAATGACGACCTGCGCCGTGCCCGCGCGTTCGAGGAAGCCGTGCGGGAGCGGGGCGCGGAGCGGACCGTCTCCTTCGAATGGGGCTGCGCCCTCTTCAACGAGACCTACGACCGTGTGTGGGAGCTCAACATCCTTCGGGTCGACCGCCCTGACGGGCTCACGGTCGAGGCGCTGGTAGCCGAAGCCGACCGCCTCCAGGGCGGCGCCGGCCTCGGACATCGGCGGATCGTCGTTCTCGACGAAGCCGCCGGAGCGGCCCTCGAACCACGGTTCAAGGAGGTCGGCTGGCAGGCCGACCGCTTCGTCTACATGGCCGCTCGACGAAGACCCGCCCGGACGGCGGACGCATCGGCAGTGCGCGAGGTCGAGCGGGCGGCGCTCCGGCCTCTGCGCGAGACGATCATCCGTGCGGAGCCCTGGGGGAAGGCCGACGAGGTCGTCCGCCAGCTCGTCGACGCGAGCGGGATCGTCGCCGAAGCTGCGCGCGCGCGTCACTTCGCCGTCGTGGTCGACGGCGTGGCCGTGGCCGCCGCCGACCTCTACTCCGACGGAAGGATCGCGCAGATTGAGGACGTGGCCACGATGCCGGACCAGCGTGGCCATGGTTATGCGACCGCCGTCGTTCTCCGTGCGCTCGAAGAAGCCCGGAACGCGGGCCACGAGCTCACGTTCCTGATCGCAGACGAAAACGACTGGCCGAAGGAGCTTTACGCGAGGCTTGGGTTCGACCCGATCGGGCGGAAGTTCGCGTTCCTAA
>JALZEM010000202.1 GCA_030862005.1 Actinomycetota bacterium
ACGTCGAAAGCGCGGGCCCCAAGACGAGGAGCCCGAACGAGAGCGCGAACGCCAGGAGCATCAGCGCGAGCATCCCGAGCGCGGTGACGCGCTGCTTCACGAAGTTCCGGGTTTCCTTGCGGTCGTACGCGTGGTTGAGGGCGCGCATGAGGCCGTTCATCGCGCCGGTCGCCGTCCACAGAGCAAGCACGAAGCCGAGCAGCACCATGACGAGGCCGCCGCCCTCGTTCTCCGCGATGCGCTTGAGGCTCTGGTCGAGCAGCGAGATCGCCTCGGCCGGGACGATTGTCCCGAGCTTCTCCATGATCGTGTTGACCGAGTCCGCGCTGCCGAAGAGGCTGAAGAACCCGACGGTGACGAGAAGCGTCGCCGGGATTGCCAGAAACGCGTAATAGGCGAGGGCGGCGGCGCTGTCCGTGATCGCGTCGGCAACCGACTCCTTCGCCGCACGTAGCGCAATCGCCTTGTAGTCGCGCTTCGAGAGGTCTTTCAGCGCCGGATCGTCGAGCTTCGGCTCCGCGCGCTCGGGCTGCGGAGTCGGCGCGTCGTCCGGAACGCCGCTGTCTGTCGGCGACGGCGACGACGACCACTCCCGAACCTGCGGCTCGCGCGCCTTTTTGCGGCCGAAGAGCTTCACACCGATCCGTCTACCACGCAGGCGGATTTGCTACGCGACGACGAGGGGACCGGGCATGCCCGGCCACTACAATGGGGTAGGCGGCGGGCGTGGCGGAACTGGCAGACGCGCCGGGTTTAGGTCCCGGTGGGGCGCAAGCTCCTTGGAGGTTCAAGTCCTCTCGCCCGCATAATCCTTGACCATTCGGTTCGGCTGACGGACATTGTCATCGCCGCATGCCCAGAGCCGGCGGGACGGTGTCAGCCAGTCGCTCGCGGCGCTGCGGTAGGAATGCCGTTCGGGAGGTCTCGCGGAAGGACAACCTGGAAGCGTGCGCCGTGCGGCTCCGCGTTCTCGTAGAGAAGGTCGCCATGGTGGGCGTGCGCGTACGAGCGCGCGATCGCGAGCCCGAGGCCCGTGCCCGTTCGGTCGCCCGATGCGCCGCTTCTCGTGAAGCGCTCGAACAGATCCGGGACGAACTCGGTCGGCACGCCCGGCCCGCGATCTTCGACGACAAGCCGGAAGTGGCGGTCTCGCTGCTCCGCACTCACGGTGACGGGCGGGCTGCCGTAACGAAACGCGTTCACGATCAGGTTCGACACGATGCGATCGAAGGCGGTCGGGTCCGCGTCGACCTCGAGCGATTCGGCGACGTCGAGGCGGACGTCCCCGGTGCGATCCACTGCCGCGGAGGCGACGAGGCGCGCGACACGCTCGCGAACGCCGAAGCGCCTCGGCTTGATCGCGACAGCGTCGGCGTCGAGTCGCGAGAGATCCAGCAGCTGGTCAACCAGCGTCCGCATGTGCGTGCTCTGGTCGCGAAGCGTGTCCTCGAGAAGCGTCCGCTTTTCGGAGGAGAGCTGTCCTCCGTGCCGGTACAGCGTCTGGATGATCCCGTCGATCGTCGCGACCGGCGTCCGAAGCTCGTGTGCCGCGAGCGCGACGAAGTTCGTCTTCACCTGGTCGGCGCGCTCGAGCGCGAGGCGGGCGTCACGTTCTTGCGCGAAGAGGCGCGACCGGTCGAGCGCGAGCCCCGTGAGCACCCCGAGCGTCCTCACGAGCCGTCCTTCCTCGCCCCCGAAGTACGGCGCGTACGGGCTCGTCCAAACGACCATCGAACCGGACGGGACGTCGAGTCGGAGAACCTCGCCGCCCTCAACGGCGGATTCGTCACCGCGCGTGACCGCGGCGAGCACGTCGTCCGAGGCGGCATGCGCCCCGATGATGCGGCCGTCCGTGTCGCGCAACGCCACGGCCCGCGCGCCGATCATCCTCGCCATCGGCGGAAGAACCGCCGTTGCGATCTCATCCTGCGTCGTCGCGCTCATCAGGCCGGTGATCGCGTTCTGCATCCGCTCTTGCTCAGGCCGGCGCCACACCATGCGCAGCAGCTCCGGCGGCGCGAGCCCGAGCAGGAACGTGAGTGCGCTGGTCGTCGTGAGGAGCGCGACGACGAGGTCGATACGTGAGTCCTCGCCGCCCGCGAAGGCGGCGAGGAAAAGCGCGGCCGTGATCGCCGCCGCCGCGAAGCTGAACATCTGCATTCGGCGACGCGCGACACCGGGCTCTCGCCGCCCGGCCCGCCAGAGGCGAATGGTGACCACGATCGTCAGGATCAACCAGTGGACGAGGAAGCCGATCAGGTAGCTGAGAAACCACGCCGGCCTCGGCTCGCCTTCCGCGGGAAACTTCGGGAGGACGAAGGTCCACACGAGCAGGACGAGCGTCATGAGGCCGAGGAACCGCTCGAGACGCCGCGTGGGTGGCTCGAACGCCGTCGTGAAGCGGTAGAGCAGGTACGGGAAGAGGAGGAGCATGGCGACGAGCAACCGGCTCGCGACGAACTCGAAGTCGTTCGAAGGGTCGTCGGGAAGCGCTCGACCGACGTCCACGACGAACGCAAGCGCGCCGAAGGTCAGCCCCGCCCACAGCGCGGCCCGTCCGCGGCCCGCGCGAAGCTGGAACAGCGCGACAACGGCCACGAGCGTGAAGATCGCGAGGTTGACGTAGTCGACGTAGTCGGCGAGTGAGTCCATGACGACGACTGTGCGCTCCCCAAACTCTACGGGCGTCGGCAAAACGGCTGCGGGCCTGAGACCGTCGCTCGGGCCCGAGCGCCGAGCGCTCCCGGCTCGACAGGGTGCTGGCACAATGGCCGGGCGGTGAAGACGTCCGTCGAAGAGCTGCCCGAAAATCGCGTCCGTCTCGAGGTCGAAGTCCCCGAGGCGGACGTTCAGCACGCGCTCGAGCACGCCGCGACCGACCTCGCGGGCGCCGTGAAGATTCCCGGCTTCCGAAAGGGAAAGGTCCCGATCCCCGTCGTCATCGCGCGCGTGGGGCGCGAGGCGCTTTGGGAAGAGGCGCTCAGAGGGCACATCGAAAGCTGGTTCTGGAGTGCGGCGTCGACGTCGGGAATTCGGCCCGTCGCTTCGCCGGACATCCAGCCGGGCGACCGCCCTGCCGACGGCGGGCCATTCCGCTTCACGGCAACCGTCGCGGTGCTCCCGACCCCCGAGGTCGGCGATTGGCACGGGCTCGAGGTGCCCGCCGCGGAGCCCGAGGTGCCGGCCGAGCTCGTCGACGCGGAGGTGGAGGCGCTCCGGATGACCGTTGCGGAGCTCGCTCCGGTCACGGACCGTCCGGTCCAGGTGGGAGACACGGTCGTCCTCGACCTCGCCGGAGGCGAGACAGGGACGCAGCGGGACTACGTCGCGGACGTCGGGAGCGGCCGCCTGATCGAGGAGATCGAGCAAGCCCTCGTCGGGATGTCGACGGGCGAGACCGCAACCGTCGAGCTTTCGGTTGACGAAACGCGGACGACGGAGGTCGACGTGACGGTCAAGGAGGTCAAGGAACGGGTCCTCCCGCCCCTTGACGACGGGCTCGCGCGGGCAGCAAGCGAGTACGACACGATCGCGGAGCTTCGCGGCGACATCGAACGGCGCCTCGGCGAGGCGATCGCCGCCGAGCTCGAAGGAAAGTTCCGCGAGGACTCCGTCGATGCGCTCGTCGCGGCCTCGAACGTCGACGTTCCGGACGCCGTCATCGACCGGCGCGCGGTAGAGCTCTGGAGCGGGATGGTGCGCTCACTCGAGCGGCGGGGGGTTACGGTCGAGACGTATCTGAGCATGACCGGGCAGTCGCAGGAGCAGGTCGTCGCGCGCCTCCGCGAAGAGGCCGCGCAGGCCCTCAAGCGTGAACTCGTCCTCGACGCGGTCGCCGACAAGCTCGGCATCGAGCTCTCGGACGCAGAGGTCGAGGCATTCGTCCGCGAACAGGCGAACGACGACGAAGATCCGGAGGAGACCCTGAAGCTCCTCCGCGAGCGGGGCGGCTTGGAGCAGCTCCGGACCGACCTGCGCCTCAAGCGCGCGCTGGACGAGATCGTCTCCGGCGTGACGAAGATCCCCGTCGACCTGGCCCGCGCACGCGAGAAACTTTGGACCCCGGAGAAGGAGAAAGCGGGCTCCGGGATGAAACTCTGGACCCCAGGTAGCGAGGAGGCACCGACACGATGAGTCCTTTGATCCCGATGGTCGTCGAGCAAACGTCGAGAGGCGAGCGCGCGTTCGACATCTACTCGCGCCTCCTGAACGAGCGCATCATCTTTCTCGGGACTCCGATCGACGACCAGATCGCGAATCTGACGGTCGCGCAGCTGATTCATCTCGAGTCGGAGGACCCGGACAAGGACATCTCGGTCTACATCAACTCTCCTGGTGGATCCGTGTACGCCGGACTCGCCGTGTACGACACGATGCAGTACATCAAGCCCGACGTGCAGACGATCTGCGTCGGGATCGCCATGTCCATGGGAGCGCTCCTCCTCGCCGCGGGGGCAGAGGGAAAGCGGATGGCGACGCCGAATGCAAAGATCCTCATCCACCAAGTCTCCGGCGGTTTCCAGGGCCAGGCGACGGACATCGAGATCGCAGCCCGCGAGACCCTCAATCTCAAGCGCAAGCTCGAGGAGATCGTCGCCTTCCATACGAATCAGCCGATGGACAAGGTCACGAAAGACATGGAGCGCGACTACTTCATGACCGCCGACGAAGCGAAGGATTATGGGATCATCGACACTGTCGTGAGCCAGCGAGGAGCAGGGGTCGTCGCCGCCGCCTAGTCGCCTAGCGGCTAGCCGACCCGACGATTTCGCTACAAGGTTAAAGATGGCCCGAGCGACTGACGGCAACGAGCAGCTCCTCTGCAGCTTCTGCGGGAAGAGCCAGCGGCAGGTCAAGAAGCTGATCGCCGGTCCCGGTGTCTACATCTGCGACGAGTGCATCGATCTCTGCAACGAGATCATCGACGAGGAGCTGACGTCCCCGGCACAGCTCGACCTCGACAACCTTCCACGTCCGCAAGAGATCTATTCGGTCCTGAACGACTACGTCGTCGGCCAGGAGGAAGCGAAGCGGACGCTCGCGGTCGCCGTCTACAACCATTACAAGCGCGTCCAGATGTCGACGGCGGACGGCGAGGTCGAGCTGCAGAAGTCGAACATTCTTCTGCTTGGCCCGACGGGCTGCGGGAAGACGCTGCTCGCCCAGACCCTCGCGCGCATCCTGAACGTCCCGCTCGCGATCGCGTATGCGACCGCCCTGACGGAGGCCGGTTACGTCGGCGAGGACGTCGAGAACATCCTCTTGAAGCTGATCCAGGCGGCCGACTTTGACGTCAAGAAGGCGG